>CALMIH010000143.1 GCA_937864085.1 uncultured Chloroflexota bacterium | reverse complement strand
GTTCAGGCAGGCACTCCCCATCTGATAAACGACCGAATCGTGATTGGAGAAGATCTCCTGCATCTGCAGCATCTCGCCGTAGAACTTCCGCGATACGGCGAGGTCATCTGCGTAGATGGTGATGGCGAAGAGTCCGTTTGACCAGAGTGACGCGCTAGACACGCCGCTTTCCCCCACGTTCAACCAGTGAGAGGAGCAAGAGCAGAAGGACCACGATAAACGCCGGCGTGTTGAGAGCGGCGCCTGGCGGCGTCCCAACGGCGGTGACTGGCGCGATCTTCCCTGCGACTTCTCGCATCACAGGATCGGCGAGGAGCGTCAGTAAGACGAGCGGTGTGAAGCCGGGATACCGGAAGAAGATCACAAGCAGCAACGCGGCGAGAATGAGCTGTATTGCGCCCCACTGATGAAAGAGGGCAACGATGTTGCTGCCGCCAGCAACGCTGATGTCGATGCCAGCGATGCTCTGCGCCCCGCCATCGGCCGAAAAGAGATGAATGCAGCTCCGCACAACGACCGGCAGCAAGACGAGCAGCGTGAGAGGGCGAGCAAGACGGCTCCCAACATACGTGTGTGGGTTCTGGGGGAGGAGGCTGCGCAGGTTGAACTTCATACGTTGAAGCGGAACTCCACCACGTCGCCGTCGCGCATGATGTATTCCTTCCCCTCCATGCGCACCTTGCCCGCCGCCTTGGCGGCGTTCATGGAGCCTGCGCTGATCAGGTCGTCAAAGGAGACGATCTCGGCCTTGATGAAGCCGCGCTGGAAGTCGGTGTGGATCACGCCCGCCGCCTGTGGTGCGGTCCAGCCCTTATGGATGGTCCAGGCGCGCGCCTCTTTTGGTCCGGCGGTGAGATACGTCTGCAGGCCGAGTGCGCCGAAGCCGATGCGCGCCAACTGATGCAGTCCCGATTCGTTCTGGCCCATGGAGGCGAGTAGTTCGGCCGCTTCGCCCTCAGACATGTCCACGAGTTCCGATTCGATCTTGGCGTCCAGGAAGACCGCCTCTGCTGGCGCCACGAGCCCAGCAAGTTCAGCGCGCTTCGCCGCGGATGTGAGCACCGCTTCGTCCACGTTGAAGACGTAGATGATCGGCTTCGCGGTGAGGAGGCCGAGCTCCTTAATCAGCGAGATATCTAGCCCAGTAATGGAGAGCGGCTCGCCACGATTCAGTGCGGCAACAGCGGCGTCTACAACGGTCAACACCTCCGCGTCCATCTTCTTCCCCTTTACTTCTTTCTCATAACGAGCACGCGACTTCTCGAGCGTCTCGAGATCCGCAAAGATCAGCTCGGTGTTGATGGTGCCGATGTCGCTCTTCGGCTCAACCTTCCCGTCTACGTGGATGATGTCTTCGTCGGCGAAGCCGCGCACCACCTGCGCAATGGCATCCGCTTCGCGAATGTGCGAGAGGAACTTGTTGCCGAGCCCTTCGCCCGTAGAAGCGCCGCGCACGATGCCCGCGATGTCAACAAACGAGACGGGCGCAGGAAGCAGCTTCTCCGAGCCGAAGATCTTGGCGAGCTCATCCAGACGCGAGTCCGGCAGGTTCACCACGCCAATGTTCGGTTCGATCGTTGCGAAGGGGTAGTTCGCGGCGAGCACGTTGTTCTTGGTGAGCGCGTTGAAGAGCGTGGACTTGCCCACGTTCGGGAGACCAACAATGCCAATGGTGAGTGCCATGCGTACAGCCTAGACGCTACGCGCCGAAGTCGGTGCCCTTCACGAGCGCGCCATCACGGGTGAACGTCTTCCAGACGCCAACCTGGCGGCCGCGATCGAATCGGCCGGAGCGCATCAGTGAGCCATCAAGACGAAAGAAGCTCCATGCGCCGTGCATCTCACCGTTCAGTCGCGAGCCGCGAGCCTTCACCGTGCCGTCCGCGTACTTGATGACTTCGCGAACCGGCTTGGCCGCCGCCATCGCTACTTCGGCTGTAGGACGAGCGAGACGCTATTGATGCACCAGCGCTGATCGGTGGGGACCTCGTAGCCCTCGCCCTCAAAGACGTGACCAAGATGCGATCCGCACTTAGCGCAGCGCACCTCCGTGCGGACACGCGGCGCAAGGGAGCGATCTTCAATCAGTTCAACAGCATCAGAAGAGGTAGGCGCATAGAACGACGGCCAGCCGCAGCCGGAGTGGAACTTGGTCTCACTGCGGAAGAGTTCGTTGTCGCACGCCTTGCACTTGTAGACGCCAACCGTCTCTGTGTCGGTGTACTCGCCAACGAACGGCTGCTCCGTTGCAGCGCGACGCAACACCTCAAACGAGAGTTCGTCAACACGAGAACGCAGCGCAGCTTCGTCAATCACCACGGGATATGCGCCGCTCACCACGATCTCTGGCGCAAGCTCCGAAGGGAATCGCACCCCCGTGTTGGCGTGGCAGTCGTAGCCCTTCGGGTTTTTCTCCAAGTAGCGCTGGTGATACTCCTCGGCCTCCCAGAACTCGTGGCCTGAGGCTGAGACAATTGACGTTGTAATTGGCCCGTGTCCTTCAGCCGCAATTGCGGCGCCGTACAGGGCAGAGGTTGACTCGGCCGCCTCGCGCTGCGAATCACCTACGTAGTAGATGGCGCTGCGGTACTGCGTGCCAACGTCGTTCCCCTGCCGATTCAGCGTGGTGGGATCGTGCATCTCCCAGAAGAGCTCGAGCAGCTTCCTATATGAAGTAAGCGACGTATCAAATCGCACGCGGACAATCTCCGCGTGACCCGTGGCTCCGGTGCAGACGTCTTCATAGGAAGGCGACGCCTTACTCCCGCCCATGTAGCCCACGGCGGTCTCGGTGACGCCCGGCGTCTGCCAGAAGCGTCGCTCAGCCCCCCAGAAACAGCCCGTTGCGAAGTAGCCCGTCTCAATCATTCCCGCATCGTGCCACAACCCCTCACGTAGCAGCGCAGAGCGCGTACGCTGCACGTATGACGAACAACCCGCGCACGCTGAAGGTGGGGATCAACCTCTGGAGCCAGGCCACCAGTTGGCCGAAGTTCCTAGAGGCGGCGCAGCTCGCAGACCAGCTCGGCGCCGACCACCTCTGGACCTGGGATCACCTGCACGCCATTGTTGGCGACCCGCAGCAGGACATCTTTGAGGCGTACATGACGCTCGGCGCCTGGGCCTCCGCCACCAAGCAGATCAAGCTCGGCCTGATGGTTGGCGCCAACACCTTCCGTAATCCAGGGATTGTGGCGAAGGCGATCAGCACGTTGGATCACGCCTCAAACGGCCGCGCCATCCTTGGCATTGGCGGCGCCTGGTTCGACTACGAACACGAACATCACGGCATCCCGTTCGGCAAGAGCATTGGCGAGCGCCTCACCTGGCTCGACGAATCCGTTGCCGCCATGCGCGCCCTCTTGAACGGCGACACCGTCACCTCCCCCGCAGGTGGCCACTACAACTTCAACGAACTGACGCACGCGCCACTCCCCATTCAGAAGCGCGTGCCGATCATGATCGGCGGCAACGGCCGCACCAAGACGCTCCTCACCCTCGCCAAATACGGCGACATGTGGAACGGCTTCGGCGACCCAAATACACTGAAGGAACTTGACGGCGTCCTCAAGGAACACTGCGCCGCCGTTGGCCGCAACGAGAAGGAGATCGCCCGCACCGCCAACATCTGGATGGTGATCCGCGACACAGAGGAAGAGGCCCGCGCCGTCTGGGAGGCCCAGGCGAAGCACAACAAGGTGGACGTCAAAGAGATCACCGAACCGAACCGCCCCATGCTCGGCACCCCACAACACGTGGCCGCCCAACTTCGCGCCTACATGGATGCCGGCTTCGACACCGCCCTCGTTGAGCTCCCCGCCCCCTACGACCACCAGACCATTGAGCGCCTCATGCTCGAGGTGAAGCCCCTCGTTGAGGCGCCGTAACCGCACTCTTGCCTCTGATGGCGTTTCAGTCCAAACTGAGCGTCCTTCGCGAATAAGAGACGAGGAAACACCGTATGGACCGCTTCGAAGCTTGGTTTGATGGGCAAGATGCTTTTGCTCCGGCTGCTGCTTCTCGCCCACGTATCGCGCTACCAAGTCCTGGGCGCGGCCTCCTCCGTATTACAGCGATCCTTGGCGCGCTACTGCTTGCCACAAGTCTCGTTGGTGGTGCGCATCGAATCGGCATGATCACAACAAGCGGAACGATCGGAAGTACGGATCCAGGAACTGACAGCAGCGTGGATGCAGGGGGCGGAGTTACTCCAAGCCCAACTCCAGATGTCAGCACCCCTCCCCAGCCAGCAGTTAACGGAATACTGCCAATCGACCAATGCAAGATCACTACGAATAATTCTGACATTTACCTATCGGCTGGCTTTCCACTATCTCGCTATCGG
>CALMIH010000142.1 GCA_937864085.1 uncultured Chloroflexota bacterium | reverse complement strand
CATGACGGGATCCTAACAAAATGACTGAACTTCCTCTGAAGGATCCGCCAATCTTGCTCCTTGACGAAGCAACCTCGGCGCTGGACTCCGTCTCCGAGCGACACGTTCAGGAGGCGCTGGAGCGTGCCATGAGCGGTCGCACCACGATTGCCGTTGCGCACCGCCTCAGCACCGTTGCCTCTGCCGATCAAATCCTCGTCCTCGACCACGGCGTGATCGTGGAGCGCGGCCGCCATGACGAGCTGCGCCGCGCTGGTGGCCTCTACGCCTCGCTCGCCGCGATGCAGTTCGGCGTCACGAAGGAGTAGGTGGCGGAGAGATCGCGCGCGGCGGGCGCTAGCTAGAACTGGTCAGACCTCTGAGCCTTCTGCGCTGCGTTCTCGACGAATTGCTCGAATGACGAAGGCGACGGCTCCTGCCCACGTGATGACGATGGCAGCGTAGATCAACAGGAACGCGTCTCCGGAGATCCCTGCGGCGGCGAGCAGCACCCGTGCATTGGTGAAGCAGATGAATCCGCCAACGATGACCCCGAGAAGCCGAGGATTCAGATGGCGCACGAGGTAGGCGGCAATTGGAGCGGCGACTAAGCCACCGGCAAGAAGCGCTGCAACATAGTCAAGGCGCACGCCAGCAACTCCAATCCCAAAGATGAACCCAGCACTCGCAGCGACCGCCACGACGAACTCACTTGCGCTCACCGTTCCAATCACGCGATTAGGTGCGAGTCGGCCATCAGCGAGAAGCGCAGGCGTGGCGACTGGTCCCCAGCCCCCGCCCCCAGTTGCGTCAACAAATCCTCCAATCAAGCCGAGAGGGATGAGAAAACGAAGTCGTGGCGTCCCTTTTCGGAGTGCTCTTAAGCCGCCTCGCAGGTATCGCAAGACCACGTACACGCCCAGCGCGAAAAGCAAGAGGCTTGAGAGTGGGCGTGAAGATTCTGTCGAAAGCGCCGAGAGTAGTGTGGCGCCGATGAACGCCCCAATCCCCCCCGGGAGCGCAATCCTTCGAACAACTTTCCAATCGACGTTTCCGAATCGATGGTGTGCGAGGCCTGAACTAGCACCCGTACCAATTTTTGCGATATGAACTGAAGCCGAGGCGGCAGCAGGTGACAGTCCAATCAGCAACAGAATCGTCGACGAAGTGATGCCGTAGCCCATCCCTAGCGTGCCGTCGACAAGCTGCGCGGCAAACCCAGCCACGGCGAGGAGCGCGAGAAGGACGAGACCCTCCATCAGACTGGCGGCGTTCGGCGTGACGCGGGTCTTCTCGCAATGTGCATAGGTGAAGCATACTTGTCGCCATGGACGAGCTGGGACAACTGATCACACGGGAGGACGGGGCGGCGATCCAGCCACTCCCTGAGGGTGGTGTGCTGCTGCACATCGGACCACCGAAGACGGGGACGAGCGCACTGCAAGGTGCGTGCCACGCATGTCGCGATGAGATGCGCGCACAGGGGGTGCGCTATGCGGGTCGGACTCAGCAGTCGGGAGGTGCGGCATTTGCGGTGCTCGGCCGCAAGCATCCAACGCTGGGGGAGGCGCCATCAGCGCACCACTGGAAGCGTCTCGTGAATGAGGTTCGCGCCGCGAAGGAGCCACGTGTCTTTGTCTCTAGTGAATTTTTTGCTGGGGCAGATGATGCACAAGTTGCTCGTATCATCAGTGAGCTCGGTGGGGACCGAGTGCATGTCGCCTTAACCCTCCGCCCCGTCTCACGCATCCTTGCTTCACGTTGGCAGCAGAATATTCAAGAGGGTGCGCGCTACTCGTTTGACCAGTGGCTGCACTGGGTCTTTGAGCAACCAGATGAGGGGAAG
>CALMIH010000141.1 GCA_937864085.1 uncultured Chloroflexota bacterium | reverse complement strand
TTCGCGGCGCTGCAGAAGTCGGCAGCGGTCGGCAGGGGCTCCTTACTTGGCTCTAGGCTGATCGGCTCGCCGCCGCCTACGCAGAGGGTCCCAGAGGCGCGGTGCACCTGATCTGCGATTAGTCCGCTCTCAACAAGCTCCGCATATGCAGCGAGTGATCGTTCAACCGCGGTCTGCCACTCCTGCAGGTTGCGTAACTGTGAACCAGCATGCAGATGGATTCCGATGAGCTGCAGCGGCGCACCAGCCTCTGCGATCGTCCGCGCAGCCGCCAGGAGCTCAGTGCGATCCGTGCCGAACTTTGAGCTTTCACGCCCCACCGCGAGTCCTGAATGCGTACCGGGATCAATTGCTGGATTCAATCGAATGAGTATCCGAATCGCAGCCTTGCCAGGGGCGTCCCGTGCGGCGACGGCAGCGGCGAGCACCCGCGCCTCATCTGCAGATTCAATGGCCACCCAACGGAGTGGATCGCCGCTCGCTGCAGCCTGGATCGCTGCACTGAACTCGAGCTCACCCTTACCGATCCCTTCAAGCGTGATGCGCGAATTGGGTACACCCCCCGCGCGTGCCGCTGCAATCTCGCCCACTGAGACACAGTTCGCCCCCCACCCGCGCTTGGAGAGTGCGCGGACGATCGCGGAGAGCGGATCCGCCTTCAGTGAGTACGAGCGCACCCATGGATCAGGAAACGCTCGCTCCAGCATCTGGGCTGCATCATGAAGTTTCTGCTCATTGGTCAGGTAGAACGGTGTTGGGTGCGCTGCCGCCGCGGTCACTACGGCTCTGGTGAGTTCGTCTGTTGAGTTGATGGCTCGGGGCACAAACTACGGGAGGACGACGTGGCAGGCGCGACAGCGTGCTTCGTACGTGTCGTCGCCACCCATGCCGCCAATGACGATCAGCTCATCGCTGACGCTGGCCGGCTTTCCGTTACGCATGCGCTGGGTGCGAGTTGCTTCAGCTCCGCAGCTCACGCAGATCGCCGTCAGCTTCGTCACTTCATCGGCGCGGGCCAAGAGTTCAGGGATCGTTGCGAATGGCCGACCTGCGAAATCTTGGTCGAGGCCGCTCACGATCACTGTCCGAGGTCCTGCGACGAGCTCTTCAATGATTCCTGGAAGGTCAGCTCCAAAGAACTGCGCCTCCTCGATGGCCACCGCATCTGGGTTGCGCTTCAGTACCTCTGTCCGGATGGCGCTCGCATCTGCCGCCACCACGCTTGGGAAGCGCGTCCCAGTGCGGCTCACCACCTCACCAGGGGCCACTCGGGTGTCTCTCGCGGGCGTGATCAGGAGGACGCTCTGCCCAGCGATTTCGCGCCTACTCAGGAGGCGGACGACCTCGGCCGTCTTGCCGCTGCTCATGCAGCCAGCAATCACGTGAAGCCATGGGATCCGTTGAGCAGCCATCCGCGGAATCCTAGCCGATGCGAGGGGGTGGAGCGTACGCGCGATTCTGTGTTGACTAAAGATCGGCTGCCGCGGCGCGGTCGATGATCCAGGTGGCGGTTGGGATGAGCGCCGCTTTGGCCGGAACCTCGCTCACCGTCCCTTCCCCGTTGAGGATGCGCGCGAGCGCGGCGCTCTTGCCAGCCCCAACAACCGTGGCGCAGAGAGCGCGTGCGGCGGGGAGGAGACCGAGCGAGAAGGAGAGCCGCGGCACGTGCGGCTCAATGTGCGTTGGTGCGGGCACGGGGGCGGCAACTGGCGCGCTGCTGGAGGTGAGTGGGGAGCCTGGGAAGACGCTGAGGCAGTGGGAGTCGCCACCAATGCCGATCAGCACGAGATCAAACTGCGGGAACCCTTCAGCGGTGTGCTGGATGCCTGCGGCGCGAACAGCTGCGAGATAGTCACTCACCGCCTTGGGGCCATCCTCACCGGTTGGCCATGGGTGTACCTGATCGTTGCTGATCGGGGAGGCCACGCCATGCTTGTCTGCTGCCAGCAGCACCGCATCAACTGATGCGAGGTTGGAGAGTGGGCTGGTGCGGGGGACGTGACGGTCATCACCGAACCAGATCTGCGTCGCGCTCCACGGCATGCGCGCAGCGCGCTCTGGCTCCCGAAGTGCCGCATAGAGTGCGGCTGGAGTGCTCCCTCCAGTTGCGCACAGGTGAAAGACGCCACGCTCGGCTACTGCGCGTTGCGCGGCAGTGATGACCAGCTCCGCCGTTGCGATCGCGGCGGCTGCAGCGTCGTCAACGATGCGTCGCACCGGAAGGTCGCTCATCCGACGAGTTGCACGAAGGTGCGCAAGATTGACGGCGAGAGCGGATCAACCTCGCCGAGTTCGAGGGCGTTGCTAAGTAGCTCGGCATCTGTGGCGCGCTTTGCACGGAAGGTGCGCTCCTTAACAAGCGTGCCGTTGATTGCTGCCTGAACCTGCGTTGTTTCACCGTCTACACGGACGGTGAGTTCCAGCGTGCTGCCACGTCGCTCACCTTTGAGGTGTAGCGCGAGCGTGGTGCCCGAGTGCCCAGCATCAGCAACTGGCTGAAGCGTCAGTGTTATGCGCTGTCCTGCGTCGCTGATCAGGCCAGTCCACGTTCCGCCCTTCTCGCTGAGCGGTGTGACCACCGTTGCGCTGAGGCGCGATGCAAGCCACGCAAGGTGATAGGTGGGTTTGACGATGTTCACCGGCGCGCTGCTGTTGCTCCCCGCCGCATAGGTTGCGCGAATCTCTGTTAACGAGTGCAGGTATGGCGCAATCTCTGGCTCATCAAAAGCGCTCGCCACCGCGTCACGCCAACGCGCTTGGCGGATCAGTGAGAAGTCACTCAGCGCAGTGCCAGTTGATGCTGCCACCTTCACGAGATCACTCACCACGTTGATTCCAGCACCTCGTTGATCTGAACCGTTGAAGAGGGCACGATCAACTCCGCGGAGCAGCTCCTTCAAGTCTTGGCTCGAAGGATCGATGGTGTGATCCCACCAGAGGAGGGTGGGGAGGTCGTGAAGTGAGAGTTGCGGCACCATGCTGGAGAGGTGGCGCCCCGCCTCGCCGCTTGCATCAATCCAGAGCAGTTCGGTGCACGCCGAAGTTCCGTCACCGCGTGGCGTTACTGCACAGAAGATTTCAAGACGTGCGCGAAATGTTGGTGGCCCCTCTGGATCTCGCGGGACAATGAAGAGGGTGCGCGACGGATTGCGCGGCAGGCTGCTCAGTGCGCTCGCAGCGCCAACCGCACGTTCTGCACCAGGCGCCACAACGACAAGGTTCATTACGCCAGTTCGCACGGCGATTGGCGTCTTGCCATCAGCGTCCTTGATGAGGTCGCCAGTGATTTGCTGTCGCGACTCCGTGCTGCCCCAGAGTCTGGCGAGGAGGGCGTCAGCTTCAGCAACGGATGTTGCAGTTGACTTCCAGCGGAGTGCGGAGAGTTCGGTGGCGGTGAGGCTCATCGGCGTTACAGCCTGCGCCAGCGTCGCCCCTCGCGGGTGAGCAGCGCGTCCGCCTCTTCAGGACCCCACGTCCCTGCGGTGTAGTTCGGAAGGTCCGGCTCAGGGCCGGTGAGCCAGGACTCCATGATTGGATCAACGATGCGCCAGGCCGCCTCCACCTCATCGGCGCGCGTGAAGAGTGAGGCGTCACCCAAGAGAGCGTCGAGGATCAGCGTTTCATAGGCGTCCGGACTCTCAACAGAGAAGGCGGAACCGTAGGCAAAGTCCATGTTGACGGGGCGAACGTCGGTGCCGAGCCCCGGCACCTTCGCGGCGAAGCGGAGCAGGATCCCCTCATCTGGTTGAATTCGGATCACGAGCATGTTCGACTCTGGTGCATCGCCGGTCTGTGAGAAGAGGCGCTGAGGAACATCCTTGAACTGGATCGCAATCTCCGTTGCGCGCTTTGGGAGTCGCTTCCCTGCGCGCAGGTAGAAGGGGACGCCCGCCCAGCGCCAGTCATCAATCTCAAAGCGTGCGGCAACGAATGTCTCCGTCTCCGATGCGGGATCCACAGCTGACTCGCCACGATAGCCCGCG
>CALMIH010000140.1 GCA_937864085.1 uncultured Chloroflexota bacterium | reverse complement strand
GAGGAGCCCCCAGGGCATTCCGCTCAAGATATAGGTCCGGATCAGTTCCAGACTCACCCATAAGCAGGGAACCGCAAAGAGCCCGTAGCGGGGAATCAAGCTCCGAAACCAGACGGCTCCGGCTGAATAGATCGCGACATAGAGCCCCAGGTAGACGGTGAGTAGCAGCATGATGCCGTAGCTGATAACCAGCGGAACCTTGCCGTAGATGCTCATGGTGGTGACCACCCAGGCCATCATGCCGGTAAAGGCAATCGTGCCGGTCAACCAACCGATCCAGAACGCCTGAGTTTTGCTCTTGCCGTCCAACGCCCAATGCAACGGTACGAGGGCGATCCAAGCTAATAGACCGAGGTCGTAGTTGGGGAAGCTCAGCGGGAGGAACAGCCCGCTCGCGGCGGCGAGCTCGGCGAGATCGTCATCCCGGAGCGCGACACACCTGAGGAGCATGCGCGACTCGGTGAGACGCGAATGGGCGAGATTGCTGCGGCGATGCGCGCACTCGGCGTGACCCGCTGGGAGAACCTCGGTTACCGCGACTCCGGAATGGACGGAACTGAGGGGAACGCCGATCCCCGCTCGTTCCACCAGCACATCACCACCGATCTTGACGCGGCAACCGAGCCGCTCGTTCGTCTCATTCGCAGCGCGCGTCCTGACGTGATTGCCACTTACGACGACTTTGGTGGATACGGACACCCAGATCACATCGCCGCTGCAAAGGTCGCGCGCCGTGCATGGGATGTGGCGGGTGATCCAACATGGCGACCAGCGGCCGGGCCAGCCTGGTCACCGAAGAAGCTCTATGAGGTACGTATTCCCGATTCGCAACGTGACGCGGTTCTTGCACTTCTTGAGTCACGAGGGATTGAATCGTGGTGGAGCGAACCGAAAGATGTCACGGCAGAAGAGCTAGAGAAGTGGCGTGCCTGGCGCGCCATGATGGCCTGTCCAGATGAGCTGATCACAACGCGCATCAACATCAAAGATCAGCTCGGCGCAAAGCGCCGCGCGATCCAAGCGCACGCGACACAGATCAAGTCAGATGGTCCGCTCCTACTGTTGAGCGAAGAGGATCAGATCGCACTCGGAGCGCGTGAACAGTATCGACTTCTTGCGCATCGACTGAGCAGCGAGCCAACGCTTCCAGAAGAGGATCTCTTCGCCGGACTCCGCTAACTACGCCGCGCGGCGTCCGCGCAGCGACGTGAGAAGTAGCACCAGCAGGAAAAGCGCAGTCTCAACCAGCACGATCGCTGCACCAGAGGCAAGATCAAACGCGTAGCTGAGGTAGAGCCCCGCAACCGCGGAGAACACGCCAATCAGCGCAGCGGTGCTGATCATCTTCCCGAAGCGTTGCACCAGCATCTGCGCCGTTGCCGCTGGCGTTGTGATCATCGCAACGACCAAGACAATTCCTACCGCTTGCAGGCTGATCACGATCGTGACGGCGATGAGGATCAGCAGAAGGTCATCAAGTCGGCGCACAGGGAGCCCCGCGGCGCCAGCGCCGAGCGGATCAAATGTTGCAAAGAGGAGCTCCTTCCAGAGGATGCGCACCACAACAAGAAGGATCACCACGAGCAGGCTGAGCGCGAGAAGGTCGCTCACGCTAATCCCCAGCACATCACCGAAGAGGAAGTGGAAGAGATCGCCCACATAGTTCGGAATCGATGAGAAGAGGGCAACGCCGAGCGCGAACATTCCAGCGAACAAGACGCCGATGATTGAGTCGGATCGAAGGCCTGATCGTCGCGTTAGTGCGCCAATGCCGAGTGCCGTCACGATAGATGCAACGGCGCCGCCCAAGATGATGGGGAGTCCGAGCATGTAGGCGATCACAATCCCGGGGAATGCGGCGTGGCTGACCGCGTCGCCAATGAAGCTCATCCCCTTTAAGACAACAA
>CALMIH010000139.1 GCA_937864085.1 uncultured Chloroflexota bacterium | reverse complement strand
CGCTGCGCCGAGCTGCATCAGCGTCTCGAGTGTTGCCGCATCCCGCAGTCGACCAGTCTCAAGAAGGTCAAGCCCCTCTCCTCTCGCCCACTCCGCTACCGGTGTTGACTGCGGTTCGCCACTCCGTCCCGCAGCGCGCGGGGCGGCGCTGACAACGGCGACGATGTCGAAGTTTGGATCAGCGCGGACAGCGTTGAAGGCGGGTAGCGCAAATGCGCCACTCCCGATCAGCAGGATCTTGATCTCAGTGACTGTGGGCCCCCGCGACGCGCGCGGCACGCTTCCGCCTCTTCGCCGCTGGGCTCTCCGGATCCTCGTCGATCTCCTCATCGTCGTTCACCGCAATGAGTTCATCGAGCGAATCGAGGTAGTCGATGTAGAGCTTCCCCTTCAGGTGATCAAGCTCGTGCTGTACGGCACGCGCAAGGAAACCATGCTCGCTGAACTTGTATTGACGCCCGTGACGATCCTGCGCCTCAACCCAGACGCGTTCACGGCGACTGATATCGGCAACGTAACCAGGGATTGAGAGGCAACCCTCAAGGTCGGTGATGTCGCCCTTATCGCGCACAATGCGCGGGTTGACCAGCTCGTAGGTGCGCCCCTTCGCCTCTACGACCGCTACATTCAGCGGCTCGCCAAGTTGCGGGGCGGCAAGGCCAACGCCAGGCGCCGCACGCATGGTGTGGACGAGGTCTTCAATCAGGCTATGCAGCAACTTTCCGAAGCTCTCCACCGGCTGTCCAGGCATGCGGAGGCGCGGATCGCCCAGAAGCAGGATCGGCTTGACACTCATGCCAAGATTCTAGCAAGTGCCAGCAGCGGCTTCGCGATGTGCGCCTCCGAGCGCGCTAGAGGAGCGTCTCTGGATCAAGGTCCACGCTGATATCGCGCCCAGCCAGCGCGCGGACGAGCGGGAGGGGGTCGGCGACGCGAACGATGACATTCTCGCGCCAGCGGCCCGCACGCTTCGGTACCCATGCAGGGATCGGACCGAGGAGGCGCGCCCCATCTGCTGCGCTGATCAACGTGCGGAGCTGGTCCGCCACCGCCACTGCACGCGTATGGGTTCCTCGCGGGGTGGTCCCAGAGACGGTGATCTTCGCCGTGCGCAAGAAGGGGGCGCCGCCCGCACTCTTACGCAGCAGGATCTCTCGCCGTCGCCACACATCCACTGCGCCACCACGTGCAAGTTCAACCGCAGCAATGATCGCTGGGTCCTCCGGTCGATAGCTCTGTACCCAGGCACTCCCCGCCGTTGTACCGCGCCCGAGCCTCCCTGTTGCCTGCACGATGAGCGAGACGACACGTTCGGCCGCCCGCTCATCTGGGAGGAGGAGTCCGGTGTCCGCGGAGACTACGCCAACAAGCGCGAGGCGCGGAAGGTCGAGCGCCTTTGCCGCAAGTGCCGTGCCGATGAGCAACTGCGTGCGGCCACTACGGAATGCGTCAAGGATGCGATCTCCCGCGCCGATCGCTGCGGCGGCATCCGCATCGAGGCGATCCACAACGACCTCAGGGAGGAGACGCTTCACCTCAGCCTCGAGTCGCTCGGTTCCACCACCGATTGCACGAATCCGCGCACTCTGACAGGACGGGCAGCGCGTCAGTGGTTCGGCAACAAGCCCACAGCCGTGGCAGCGCAGCAGTGAGCCTGCGCTATGGAGCACCAGCGGTCGCTCGCACGAAGGGCAGGACTGCGCCGCGCCACAATCTCTACAGAGGAGCGCCGACGCAAGACCGCGGCGATTGATTATCAGGAGCGCCTGCTCCCCATCACTCCAGCGCAGGCCCTCGAGAGCGGCGAGGAGTGGGCGGCTGATCATCGACTTCCAGCCCTCTTCCAACTCACGGCGCATATCCACCACCTCAATCTGCGGCGCGGCCGTGCGCCCCTCAAGGGTGATGCGACGCCACTTGAGCAGATCAGCACGCGCGAGTGTCTCAATCGCTGGCGTAGCACTAATGAGAACTACTGGCGCCTTCGCCGCTTCACCAAGCATGAGGGCAGCATCACGTGCATGAATGCGTGGCATCCGCTCCGACTTGTACGCCGACTCATGCTCTTCATCAACAACGATCAGCCCCACTTCGTGACTCAGCGCACCGATTGCCGTTCGGGTGCCAACAACAAGGTGCGGTCCCAGCAGTGTGAGTCGCGCGTGCGCATCGAGCCGCTCGCCCTGGCTCGCTCCGGCATGGATCAGTTCGGCATCAACCCTCGTTGCGGCGAAGAGCGCATCAGCGGCTACCGCAACCTGTGTGGTCTCTGGGACGAGCCAGAGCACCGATAGCCCAGCCTTGAGGGTGCGCGCCACGATCTCTGCCGCTACACGACTCTTTCCGGATCCTGGTGGCCCGTCAAGCAGCGTCACGCCTACGCCAAGGTCCGCAGCTAAGAGCAACTTCTGCCCCCTACTCCACGCCGGCGTACCCGCCTCGTACTGAGCGCCGCTCGTCCGCCGATCTGCATGACGCCGTTGACGGCGGCGCAATTCGACGCGTACCAAACCCAGCGCCTCAAGTCTTCGCACCGCACTCAGGCCGCCAGGGAGATCCGCAGCTCGCACAGAAGGTTCCTCTGTCGCAACCGCAGCCTCAAGGCGAGCAAGGAGCTCCCGTTGACGAGCACCGCGTGGCGCAGGCTGCGCGGCTGCGGCGGCAGATCGCTCCTGCAGCGGAACAAGACTCGCGTACGCCTCTTGAATGACGCGCCCGCTGACTGCGCTCAGTTGCCACCTCCGTTCAATGCGGCCCTCGCGCTCCCCTGTTCGGAGCAGCGTGAGCAGTGCGGTACGAGCACGACCGCGTGCGCCGCTCAGCCGATCAACCGGAGACCACTCCTCGGTGATGCCAGCGCGACGCTCAGCCTCACTCGGTACACCAACGAAGCGCACCACCGCCTCAACCTTGTCGAGAAGCCCTGGTGGTACGAGCGAGCGAAGGGTGAGGCCTGGCGGCGCAGACCAGTGTTCTGCAGCGCGGAGTGCCAGCTGCATGCCGAGCGGGCCGATCAGCACACTCTCGCCGAGTCGTGCCTCAACGCGTTTTAATTGGAAACCATCTGGTGCAACGTAGTCGCCGAGGGCTCCTACAACGATGCCAACGGCGCGTCGGCTGCCGAACGGCACAACGACACCATCGCCAACGACAAGTGCGCCACGCTCTGGTGGGAGATAGTCGTAGAGTCGCTCGCCTTGCGCGCCAGGGAGGTCAACAGCAACACGAACCGTTGCGGACGAACCGACACGCTGATTAGCTTGGGGCGTTTCGGCCCCGCTCACACCGTGATCCGGCGCTCCGGATGCTTGGCGCGTTCAGCAAGGACGAGCTTCTCGACCTGCGCCGCCGCCTCTTCCGGGTAGCCAGTCTCATTAAGTACGAGATAGTCGTACTCCTTCGCGCGGTCCATCTCCACGATGGCGCTCTTCGCTCGCGTCACGAGTTCCTCCGCCGTCTCTGTTCCGCGACCAGCGAGCCTGACGGCGAGCGCCTCCGCTGACGGAGGGGCAATGAAGATCAGGATCGCCTCTGGGATTGCGGCGCGGACGCTCCGCGCCCCCTGAACATCGATCTTCAGGATTGCATCTTGGCCACGCTCAAGCGCATCACGCACCTCGCTGCGCGGTGTTCCATAGGAGCGGCCATGAACCGATGCGGACTCAAGGAGCCCAGATGCGGCGTTCAGTGCTGCAAAGGTTTCATCCGTATGGAAGTGATAGTGGACGCCGTTCATTTCGCCGGCGCGTGGCTCACGGGTGGTGCAGGTCACCACATAGTGGAAGGTCTGACCGATCGGACGACGGCGCAACTCATTGATGATGGTGTCTTTCCCCACGCCGCTCGGCCCAGAGATCACGATCACCTGCGCCCCCGCTGCACCTTCACGTCGCTGGCCTGGCATCAGCCCTCCGATCTCTCTCCGTGCAACCGTAGCGTATCAAGTGGGAGTTGCAGATCGGATGGGAGTGGCGCCTCTAAGCGCATCAGCCGCCCATCCCGTGGGTGCGTGAAGGCAATCCTCCAGGCGTGCAAGAAGAGGCGCGTCGTCCCCTCGGGTCCGCGTCGACTCGTCCCGTTGCCGTAGGTGGGGTCGCCAGCAATCGGATGCCCAATCTCCGTTAAGTGGACGCGAATCTGATGGGTTCGCCCAGTGATGAGATCCACCTCGAGCAGCGTCCAGCCAGCGAAGCGCTCCTTCACGCGATACCCCGTCGTTGAGGCGCGACCACCAGCAACGACCGCCATCCGCTTCCGCTCTGAAGGGTCGCGTCCGATCGGCGCTTCAATGCGCCCAACTTCGGCGGCAACGGGGCCCTGCACCAGCGTGATGTACGTCTTCTTGACGCGGCGTGCCTTGAGCTGAGCCATCAGGCTTGACTGTGCGAGATCACCCTTCGCAACAACGAGGAGCCCAGAGGTGTCCTTGTCGAGCCGGTGTACAAGGCCGGGTCGAGCGACCCCTGCAATGCCTGGCAGATCTTCCACATGGTGCAGGAGCGCATTGACCAGGGTTCCTGTGGCATGACCAGGCGCCGGATGCACCACAAGGCCAGCCGGCTTATCAACCACCAGGATGTCTTCATCTTCATAGACCACGCTGATCGGAATCGCCTCAGCCAGTAGCTCTGCATCTGCGATCGGTGGAATGGAGAGGTGCAACGTGCCACCCGGGACGAGCGTGCTGCTGGCACGCACCACAAGACCATTCATCGTCAGTCGACCTTCACTAATCAGTCGCTGAACAAACGAACGCGAGAGGCCACAACGATCGGCAACAAACCGGTCGACGCGCTGGCGCGCCGCCTCAGGCGGGATCGGCAGATCAATTTCGCGCGGATCACTCATGGTGCGGCACAGGTTGATTCGCACGCCCAGCAAAGAGTGCTTGAACGAGCAGGAGGAGGATGCCGAGCGAGATCCCCATATCGGCAACGTTGAAGGTCCAGAATCGTGTAGACCCTAGGCCAAGATCAATGAAGTCAAACACGAACCCGTTCGCAAGGCGATCAGCAAGGTTGCCGATCGCACCGCCAACAAGGAGTCCTGTTGTTAGCGTCAGGAGCGATGGGCGGCTCCCTCCTTCACGTTCGTGAAGGAGGGCGAGCAGGAAAATGACGCCGAAGCTCAGGAGGGCAAGGAGCGGTGCGCTCCCCTGAAAGAGCCCGAAGAGACCACCGCGATTCTCACTCCGAATCAGGCGCAACGAGCTGCCAAGTAGTTCAATAGGCGACCCTGTGGTGAGCAGGCTCGCGACCCACTCTTTGCTGATTCGATCAACAACGAGAACCGTGAGCGTAGTGAGTCCGAAGGCTGCCCGTCTCATCCGGTGACACGTCGAATGGCGAGCGTTGCCTCACCCGACGAGAGTGGGACGCTTCCGCGCCGCCACTCTTCTCCAGCCGGGTCGCGATCAACGTCTTGGATCTTCTCGGCGCCCACAGCGGCAGCGATTGCCGCTGAATGCGCAGCGAGTGGAGCCTGCGCGCCAGTAGCCTGCAGTTCAATCCGATCCTCA
Organism: uncultured Chloroflexota bacterium; assembly: GCA_937864085.1. Classification (GTDB taxonomy): domain Bacteria; phylum Chloroflexota; class Limnocylindria; order Limnocylindrales; family Limnocylindraceae; genus Limnocylindrus. Next base: position 8,253 of record CALMIH010000139.1, on the reverse strand, counting down.
CGCCGAAGGCCAGCCAGCTTCCGTAGATCCTGCACAGCGCGCATCAGCTCGCGCGCGTCGCCTTCGCTGATCAGTTCAGGGGTGAGCGTCGTGTCTAACTCCACGACGAGTCCGTCATCCTCAGCGACGTGCTGCCCTTCCCGTGGCACCGCCTGGACCTCAATCTCATCGGCGGCAAGGTCAACGCCAGCAATCCGCACCGCACCGCCGGCAAGGAACTCTACGACACCGTCGCGTGCCGCCTGCATCACCGCCTGGGTGGATCCTCCGAGTCGCTTCCCCACCTTCGGGAGGAGCACCTTGACGCGGCGTTCAAAGAGTCCCGATGCATCTCCGACTGCCTCCACGATCTTTACGTTGAGTTCGTCAGCCAAGATCTCGCGAAGTTCCGCTTCGTCGTTACCGCTGACGCCAAGGACGACGCGCGCTCGAGCGAGCGGCTGACGCGTGCGAATGTTCGCTGCACTGCGAACGGAGCGACCGAGTTCTGCGGCGCGGATGATCCGATCCATTGATGCTTCGAGCACCTCATCTCGCCACGGCGCGCTCTCGGCGCTCGGCCAGTGCAGCAGATGAATGCTCCCTGGTGCTTCCCCCGCGCGAATCGCCGCGGCGAGCGGAAGCTCAGCGCCGCCAACAGCCTGAGAGGTCCCCGTCGCGTCTGCGAGCCCTTCACTCGCAAGGTTGCGGTAGATCGCGTCCGTAAGGAATGGCGCGATTGGGGCGGCGACACGTAGCAGCGTCAGCAGCGCCTGGTGCAGCGTGTCAAATGCGGCATCACGATCTGCAGCCGGTGCATCGGGGGCGAACCGCTCACGGGTGCGGCGGAGATACCAGGTAGAGAGCTCATCAATCCCCTCTTCAAGGCGTCGCACCGCGCTGTAGGCGTCATAGGCGGTGAACGAGCGCTCAGCTGAAGCGGCAAGCTCCGCTGAGCGACTGAGGATCCAGCGGTCCATCACGCTTCGACCCTTCGCCGTTGCACTGCTCCCCTTCGGCTTCCAGCCGGCGGAGGCCGCCTGTCCGACGAGGAAGGCATAGACGTTCCAGAGGACGAGGAGTCGACGGCGCGTCTCATCCGCCGCCTCCCAACCGAAGTGCACATTCTCCTCTGGGCGTGAGCCGACAAAGAGCCAGCGCATCACGTCGGCCCCCATGCGGTCCGCCGCCTCATCAAACTCGATCGAATTTCCCCAACTCTTATGCATCGCTCGCCCATCGGCACCAACAACAAGGCCGTAACCGAAGACCGTCTTTGTTGGCTCGCTAGAAGCCATCACCGTGGACATGGCGAGGAGCGAATAGAACCAGTTACGGAACTGGCCGGGGAAGCTCTCCGTGATGAAATCGGCGGGGAACCAGCGCTTCCAGTACTCAGGATCCTCGCGGTAGCGCATCGTGGAGAAGGAGACGATCCCCGCGTCAAGCCACGGATTCCCAACGTCAGGAACGCGCGCCACCTTCGCCCCACATCCACTGCAATCGATCTGGACCTCATCAATGTATGGCCGGTGTGCCGTATGCCCCTCAAGCGCGGCTGCCCCGGCAGTTGCGCGACCCTCGAGATCCTTGCGCGAGCTAAGCACCTCAACCTTGCCGCACGCGGTGCATTCGTAGATCGGAAGGGCGAGACCCCAATAGCGCTTCTTGGAGATCATCCAGTCGCTCATGTTACGTAGCCAGTCGAGCTCGCGCTCGTAGCCAAACTCTGGGAGCCAGGTGATGCGATCCACGACCGCCATGATCTGGTACCTCAGGCTCGCGTCGATCTCCGCCTTGGTCAAATGATCGCGTGGCTTCTCGTAGAGCGGCCCCATGCTGATGAACCACTCATCAACGAGCCGGAAGACGAGCGGTGTTGCACAGCGCCAGCAGTGGGGATATCGGTGCGTGATCTTCTCGCGGCGCAGTAGACTCTTTGCGGCGGTGAGGTGCGTGAAGACGTCCTCCGTCACCTCATGCCACTCGCGACCACTCAGGTTTCCAAAGCCGTCAAGGTAGACACCAGATTCGTCAATCGGCGCAATGGCGGGGAGCCCTTCGGCAACGCCGAGCTTATGGTCGTCACTCCCGCATCCCGGCGCAATGTGCACGATGCAGGTCCCCTCTTGGGAGCCAACTTCGTCCCATGCAATCACGCGGTGCGCCGCTCCGTCTGGGCCGAGCGCCTCACTCACCGCTGGGAGCGCATCGAATGGCGCACGGTACTTCCAACCGATCAGTTCGGCCCCCTTGCGCGTCTCAAGCAGCTTCGCGCGTGGAGCACCGCCGCCGAGTGCTGCGGCGCGACGCGAGGCGCCAATCCAGAGCTTGCGGCCGTCAAACTCCACCAGTTCGTAGTCGAGCGAGGGCTGGACTGCTGCGGCAACATTCGCCACAACGGTCCATGGCGTAGTGGTCCACGCAATGAGCTCTTCGCCCGGCCGATCCACAAGTGCCAGGCCGAAGTAGAGCGACTGGTCTTCGCGATCCGCATACCCTTCGGTCATCTCGTGCTGGCTGATACCGGTGCCGCAACGTGCACACCACGGCATGCTGTCGCTCCCCTTATAAAGCCAGCCACGCTCATGGCACTTTGCAAGGAAGGTCCAGATCAGATCGTTATTCTCATCAGAGAAGGTGAAGTACGATCCGCCAACCTCTGGTGTGCCGAGCCGTCCAATCAGCTGCTCTGCTGGGCCACTGATCGGGCCGTTCGCCCCGTTGATCGTGACCGACGTCGCAGGATCCTTTGCGAGCGCGTCGCGCAACTTCAGCAGATCAGCAGGATCGTTCCAGTCCATCCACATCCCGAGTCGAATCGACTGCTCCGTCTGCCGCGCTGCGTAGGTGAGGACGCGCTGCTTGCAGAGGCTGATGAATTCGGCGAGCCCCTGCTCTTCAATCTGGCGCTTGGAGGTGTAGCCGAGCTCACGCTCGACGTTCACCTCAACCCAGAGTCCCTGGCAATCAAATCCCTGCTGCCAACGCAACTCGTGGCCGAGTGATGCACGGAAACGTTGGAAGAGATCCTTGTACGTACGCCCCCAGGCGTGGTGGACGCCCATCGGATTGTTTGCGGTGATTGGACCATCAAGGAATGACCAGGCTGGACCGCCCGTCGTCTGTGCGCGCAGACGCTCAAAGACGCCCTCCTCCCGCCAGCGCCGGAGCGCCTCGTGCTCAATGCTGATCAGATCTGGACGGGCATCCACAGGGTTGAACATGCTACGGAGCGTGCCACGCGCGTCCCTGCATGGCAAACGGAGCAGCGACTCTTCCCCCGCCGAGGCGCTATCGTGCTGCTGTGAGCAGTACGACCGTCTCTCCTCGCTTCTCCGCCTTTACCGCCGCCCTCCTCTCCGCCCTCGTCCCCGGGCTCGGCCAGGCGTACCAACGGCGCTGGCGCGCCGCACTCACCCTCTTCGCCCCACCCTTCCTCCTCCTCGCGGTGGTTGGTGGCCTCTTCACCGCCGATGGCCCTGCCGGGCTGCTCGGCCTCCTCCTCTCACCGATCGGCCTCAGCGCCGCAGGCATTCTCAACCTACTCGCCGCAGCCTGGCGCGTTGCAGCGGCAGTTGACGCATGGCGCAGTGCACTGACGCGCGGCGCAGGAGTTCGCCCACTCCTCCTCTCCAGCGCCGGCCTCGCAACGACACTCGCCGTCAGCCTCTGGATCCACCTTCTCGCTGGGGGATATGTTGCAACCGCATCGGCACTCGTCGGCGGCATCTTCAGCGGAACAGGTGATGACGGTGCAACGCCTGGCAGTAGTGAGCCTCCCAGCTGGGATGGGACGGAGCGACTCAACGTTTTGCTGATTGGAGTAGACCAGCGGCAGGGCGAGACCAGTTTCAATACCGACACGCTCATTGTCGCAAGCGTTGACCCAACGAAAGGCTCCGTCAGCATGTTCAGCATCCCGCGCGACACGGTTGATGTGCCAGTCCCAGCGAACGCGCGCGGACTCTACGGCGCAACCTACGGTAACAAGATCAACTCGTACTACAGCTCCGCTAAGGGGAATCCCGACACCTTCCCAAACGGTCCAGGGCCAGCCCTGCGCGAACTACTCGGCGAGCTCTACGGCATTCGTATCGACTATTCCGTTATGGTGAACTTCAGCGGATTCCGCGAGATCGTTGACACACTCGGTGGTGTGCGCATCACCACACGCAACCCAGTTGTAGATGAGACCTACCCCGCTGGCGCTGGCTATCTCCGCCGCATCAGGATGCCGGTCGGCATACGGACGATGGACGGACAGGAGGCGCTGATCTTCGCGCGATCCCGACACGGAAGTTCTGACTTCGGCCGAGCGGAACGCCAGCAGGAGGTGATCGCCGCCGTTAGAGCACAAACAGATATCCAGGCGATCACAGCGAACCTGCCGAGCCTTGCGACAACGCTGGAAGGCGCGATCAAGAGTAACTTCCCGCAAAGCGACCTGCCGCGACTCCTAGAGCTGCTCGGTCGCATTGGGAACTCAAGCATTAAGAGCATCGTCTTCGCCCCGCCCACCTACCAGACGGTTGGCGGCGATCAGCGCGGCTACATCCTCACACCAGACGTTGAGAAGATTCGCAGCGCAATCGTCGCAGCATTCGCCGCAGAGCCCACCCCAGACGAGGTGGAGGAGAAGGCGATCCTGCGTGAGGCGGCACGCATCTGGGTGCTTAACGGAACTGGCCGACCAGGAGAGGCGGCAACCTTCGCAGCGCTACTTGTGCGCGCCGGCCTTGAGGCGTCAGCTCCGCTCGGCATCGTGCCAGAGGAGATCGGACTCCTGAGCACTCGACTAATCGTGTACAACGGTGCGGCGCTACGCATCCCAGTCACTCTCACTCTGATTGAGCGGACGATGGGGATCAAGGCGATCCAGATCGACGACCCGAGCGTCACGGTAGATATCCAGGTGATTACTGGCGCCGACCTCTCATCGATCGGCGAGTAACAAGGAGACGGCGAGTCGCGGCGCGATCGCTCGTTACGATCGGCTCTTTGCCGCTCCATAAATCGGGGTGAGCCAGTGGGCGTACTCAGGGACTCGACCCTGGACCGCTGCGAAGTAGCGCTCCTGGATCCTCTTCGTCACCGGGCCGATCGCACCAGTCCCGATCGCACGATGATCCACCTCAATCACCGGCGAGATCTGTGCCCCAGTGCCACAAAGGAAGAGTTCGTCACCGATGTAGAGCTCACTGCGGTCAATCGATCGCTCGGCAACCTTGATCCCAAACTCGCGGGCGATCTCAATCACCGCAGCACGCGTGATCCCTTCAAGGATGTCGTCGTTCGCGCCAGGGGTGATCAACGTGTCACCACGCAAGAGGAAGAGGTTCTCCGCTGAGCCCTCCGACACCTTCCCAGCCTCCGTGAGGACGATCGCCTCGTCGTGGCCATTGAGCATCGCCTCGCTCTTGGAGAAAGCGCTATTCACGTAGTTCCCCACCACCTTGGCTCGTGCCGGAATCGCAAGGTCTGCGGTGCGCCGCGTGGCTACGGTGGCGCAGCGAATCCCATTATCAACGTCAATGTAGTTACCAAACGGAATGGCGATCACGTAGAAGTTGTTTGCAAGTTCGTGCAAGCGTACGCCGATCGCCTCGGTGCTCTTGTAGACGCTCGGGCGAACGTAGACATCCTCCTTGTACCCGTTCTTCTGGAGGAGCTCAACGATGATCTTCCGAAGCTCCGCAACCTCTGGAAGCGGGTCCATCATCAAGATCTTGCAGGAGGCACGAAGACGCTCTAGGTGCTGGTCCAACTTGAGAGCGTAGAGCTCGCCCCGCTCAGGGTTCCAATAGGCGCGAATGCCCTCAAAGGTTGCAGTTCCGTAGAGGAAGGCGTGCGTCATGACGTTGACCTTCGCGTCCGCAAGCGAGCGGAACTCGCCCTCGAAGTATGCGATCGCGTTCTTCGTCTCGTTCGCCATCTCAACCTCCTATGCCCGCAAGGTGCTTGGCGGCACTAGCGCCGCGTTATGAAGCAGCCTACGCGACGAGGCGCATCAAGGCAACGAGTGCCGCCGCCACGGCGACCGTGGCGATCAAGAGTGCGCGCGCTCGCTCGGGGACGCGCGGGCTGAGTCGCCCTCCGGCAAAGCCCCCCGCAGCGGCGCCGAGTCCTGCAGCGAGCAGCTCAGTCGAGGTGATCCCCGCGCCGGCCGTCGTCGCTGTAGACAAGTTCGAGAGGACGCCAATCGCGCTGGATCCAACGATCACGGCCACGCTCGTAGCGGTTGCCGCCTCAATGCGCATCGGCCCAAAGCGGCGAGCGGTCGGAACAACGAAGACGCCGCCGCCAATGCCGAGCGCGCCACTAAAGAAGCCGCCCGCCCCTCCCACAAGGAGGAGCTGTCCCGTCCGGTGATCACTTCGCTTCGTCGCCAGCGGGCGATCAGGGAGAAGCGCGTCGCGTGCCACCGCCAAGGCGATCACAGCGAAGACTAGGAGGAGCGGCTCCTCAGGAAGTCGCTGCGCCGCAACTCCACCGAGCGCTGCGCCGATCAACGCTGTGGGTGCCAGGGTCAACAGCGCGCTGCGGTCAATGAGGCGACGCCGTGCTGCGGGGAGGAGGCCAGCGATCGCGCCAACGAAGACGGCGGCGAGGCTTAACGGCGTTGCGGTTGAGAGCGCCACTCCAGTCAAGAGGAGCGCTGGCACGATGATGATTCCCCCACCAAGCCCCGCGATCGTTCCGTAGAGGGCCGCCGCGGCCGTGATGGCCGCGATCAGCACCACGAGGTGTTAGCCGAGGTGCTGCGGAGCGTACGGAAGGAGTGCCATCTGACGCGCGCGCTTGAGTGCCGTCGTCAGCTCGTGCTGATGCTGCGTGCAGTTCCCCGTCTTGCGTCGTGGCTCAATCTTCGCACGATCGGAGATGAAACGGCGTAGCCGATTGACCTCCTTGTAATCGATCACGCCGCGCTTATCGCCACAGAAGGAGCAGGTTCGACGGCGTCGCGCCGCACCGAACTTGTCATCACGCTTCTTGAATCGCTTTGGTGCCTCAGCCATGTTGCTCTCCTCTCAATATCTACAGGGTTGGGTTAGAAGGGAAGGTCGTCGAGATCACTCGGCGCCGCCTGTGAGCCGCCATCTGCGGCGGCGGCTGCCGCTGGTCGTGGTGCCTGCTCGCGGGCAGGTGCGCCACCCTCCGCCTCACGTGGTCGATACTTCAGCAGCTCAAACTCGTCGGCAACAATATCGAGGCTCACCTGCGTGGTGCCATCCTTCGCCTCGTACGTTCGTGCTTCGAGTCGACCAGTGACAAACACCTCATGCCCCTTGCGCAGGAACTCAGCGAGCTTCTCTGGACGAGACTTGCCCGCATCAGCGCCGGCACGACCGAAGATCGTGACGCGATACCAGGTGGTCTTATCTTCGCCGCCCGCCGTTCGCGCTCGCTCGCTCACCGCCACGCGCATCGAGAGGCGAGGACGATTCTGGCTGTCGAAGGCGAGTTCGGGATCAGCGCCAAGATTGCCGATCAGCGTGATCTTTGCAAAGGTCATCGCTCGGCCTACTCGACGGCGGCCGGAGCGGCGTCGCTCTCAGCTTCGTCAATGACGGAGTCAGCGGCTGCAGCGGCGGCAGCATCGGCAGCCTCCTCTTCCAGCTCATCGCTAATTGCGGAGGCTGGGCGCTCATCACGGATGACAAGGTGGCGCAGCACCTCTTCGGTGATCAGGAGGACGCGCTCGATTTCGGCGATCGCCGAAGCGGGCGACTCAAAGAGGAAGATCTGGTAAATCCCGTCGCGGCTCCCCTCAATCTCATACGCCATGCGGCGTCGTCCCCACGGAACGTTCTTGAGGATGGTGCCACCGGACTCGGTGATTGAGCGAACGGTTCGCTCGAGGATCGCCTTGCTGCGATCTTCTGCAACGTCTGGTCGCAGAATCATCATGAGCTCATAACGGCGCATTGCGCGCTCCTTCCTATGGATTCGCCCCGGTGCACCCTACGCAACTTGCGCAGTGGGCCGGAGCCGAAAGGCAGAGGGAGAGTGTAGCACCTGACGCTGGGGGTGATGCCCTGGTGGCGTGCTGTGGAGGCGACGGCCGGATTCGAACCGGCGACCTTCCGATTATGAGCCGGATGCTCTCACCAACTGAGCTACGCCGCCTAGATTACCGAGCCCTCTGTGGGAATCGAACCCACCACCTCTTCCTTACCATGGAAGTGCTCTACCGAATGAGCTAAGAGGGCGTAACTCGTTGAGTTTCCCCAACAGAATGACTGTTCAGCATAGCGATACTCGCCAAGCATC
>CALMIH010000138.1 GCA_937864085.1 uncultured Chloroflexota bacterium | reverse complement strand
GGTGCAACGGGCGCAACCCACGAGCGGGGCTGAGCGTGGGGAGAGCCTAGAATCAGCTCAGAACCGCAGTAAAGGGGGGTCTTTGAAGGTCAGCATCATTGGGGCTGGGAGCACCTATACCCCCGAGCTCATTGAAGGGATCGGCGAGGGGCGGCTCGGCACCCCGCTGGACGAACTCGTCTTGATGGACCTTGACCCTGCGCGCCTTGAGATCCTCGGTGGCCTGGCGAAACGGATGCTCGACAAGGCTGGCTGGAGCGGGCGACTCAAGCTCACCACCTCGCGTGACGAAGCGCTCGACGGACCGGACGCCTGCCTCGTGCAGTACCGCATCGGCGGATCTGCCGCGCGCGTCAAGGATGAGTCAATCCCACTCCCACACGGCGTACTCGGCCAAGAGACGGTTGGTCCGGGCGGCTGGGCAAAGGCGCTGCGCACCGTGCCACCAACGATTGAGATCGCTGAAGCGCTCGCAAAGAGCAGCCCGAAGGCGTGGCTCCTCGACTTTGCAAATCCTGTCTCTATGGTGAGCCAAGCGCTGATCGGCGCAGGACATCGCGCCGTTGGTCTCTGCAATTCGGCGATCGGTCTGCAGCGCAGCGCGGCAGAGCACTTCGGCGTTACGCCGGAGCGTGTCGAAGTTGAATCGGCGGGACTGAATCACGGCGCCTGGTACCGCGAGATCCGCGTTGACGGAGAGCCGAAGCTCGCCGGCCTCATTGCAACAGAGAGCGCGAAGCTCGCCGAGATGACCGACTGGAGTGAAGCGCAGCTGCGCGAAGAGCGCGCGATTCCGAGTTACTATCTGCGCTACTACGCAGAGCCAGAGAAGGTGCTCGTTGAGCAACGCGCCGCTGGGACGCGCGGACTTGAGGTGGCAAAGATTGAGGCGCAGCTCCTTGAGATGTACAAGGATCCTGCGCTCGCAGAGAAGCCGAAACTCCTGGAGAGTCGTGGCGGCGCCTTCTACTCTGCCGCGGCACTTGACCTGATCGCGGCGCTCACCGGCGCAAGGCCCGCCCGACTTGTTGTCAACGTCCGCAATAACGGCGCAATCCCCGATCTTCCAGACGACCAAGTCATTGAGGTACTGAGCGAAGTTGACGCAACAGGTGCGCGACCGATCCCAATCGCGCCGCTCGCCGGAGCGCGCCGCGACCTGGTCTTGCAGCTCGGCGAGTTCGGCAAAGCCACCATTGCTGCGGCGCTCTCAGGTGATCGCGCGGCAGCGATCGACGCGCTTGCGCTGAATCCGCTGGTGCCGAGCCACGACGTTGCAGAGGTGATCGGCGGCGAGCTCCTAGCCGCACACGCGGCAAACCTTCCGCGCTTCGCGCGCTAGGTCGCGCTACTCCGCACTAGATCTTTACAGGCTTCGCCTTCTTGATCGCTGCGCGCAGTGACGCTTCGGCGCGCGTGCGTGCAGCAGGACCAGCACCAGATTCATCAAGTGCGTAGAGGAGTGCGCCGAGCGCTGGTGGTTCGCGCAGCGGCCGCACCTCACCGTTGGGAATTGCGGCGATGAGCGCCGCGTAGAGGCGAGAACGATACCCAGGGAGCGACGAGAGGATCGTGCTGCCGATCAGCACGATTGGGATGCGCTTACGTCGCGACGGGGCGCGGCGCTGCGCTGCAACGGCGTAGGCAACGGCGTGATCAATCATTAGTGTCTCAATCTCGCGCGCCACTCGATCACCGCGCTCTGACTCTTCTAAGAGCACGCGTCCGAGTGCACCAATCCCACCGTGAGGGACGCGGTCCTCCAGCACCGCGTCAAGAAGCGCGCGGAGTGATGGGAAGCCGGTGGTGCGCAAGATGGCGCGACCGAGACTCGTTCGTGGACCACGCCCTTCGTAGGCGCGTACCGCTGCGCCGAGCGCCGCAACGCTGAGCCCACCGCCGCCGCCGAAGTCCCCAGAGATGTCGCCGAGTGCGGCGAAGCGTGCCGTCTTCCCCTTCTCGTTCACGCCGATCGCATTCACGCCGGCACCACCAACAATCGCAATCCCAACGCCGTCGGTGGTTGCCACACGCAGCCCCGCCTCAGAGTCGTTCCGTGTGGAGAGGTGGCCTGCGATGCGCGCCGATCCACGACCAGCAAGCACGCCGCGTACCGCCTTTGCGTCACGTGGCGTATCAATCCCCGCCATACAGAGGGCAACCGCCGCTGGTCGCTCGCCGCCACGCTTGGCACGCGCTAGCGCCGCATCGATGCCAGAGCGGAGCAGCGCCGCTGCAGGGAGGAGTCCGATCCCCTGTGGATTGCTGCCACTGACCCGCACCCAGGCGAGCAGCTTTCCACTTGTATCTGCGAGGAGGATGTCGGTCTTGGAGTTGCCGCCGTCAATGCCAACGATCAGCGCGTGCGCCGTGCGCGGCGCGCTGCTGCGTCGCTTCACCACTCGGGTCACCAGTCAACCTCACCAAAGTTATCTGGAATTCCTTTCGGTTCAAGTTGGTCTACTGTCACGAATGTCGCCCCCTCTTCGCGCAGTCGCGCAACGATGCGTGAAATCTTTTCGTGCGTGTATGAAGGCCAGGTGTGGAAGAGGAGGATCGCGCCATCGCCGTGCGCGAGCGTGCTCGCCACCGCCGCGTCTTCCATATGTTGCGCCGTCTCACGATGATCCCAATCGTCACCCGATGCGCTCCAGAGCACCTGCTTGTAGCCGAGCTGCTCGAGCGCCGCGCGCACGCGTGGATCCTTTGCACCGGCGCCAAACGGCGAGCGGAACCATGGCGCAGGATCGCGCTTGCAGATCGTTTCAATTGCGCCGGCGGCTGCTTTGATGTCTTCTACTAATCCAGTTTCCGTGAGCAGATTCATCTTGGCGTGATAGTGCGAGTGATTTCCAATCAGGTGCCCATCATCTGCAATGCGGCGCGCCTGATCAGGGAAGGCCTCAGCCCAACGCCCTTGCACAAAGAAGGTGCCACGAACCTCAAGTGATCCGAGCGTCTCGCGCAGACGATCTTCCGACCCAACCAGATGGTGTGGCCGATCCGGATGCTCGGCATCAAAGGTGAGGGCGACGCGCAGGTTAGACATGATCAGATTCTTGCATCAAGCACCGAGCGCGCGGCGAACCGTTGCCAACTCTTGATCCGCAATCGTCAGCGTGTGCGCGTGCGAGTACCAGTAGCCACCCTCTCTTGCAAAAGCGGGGAGTGCACGGAGTGTCGCCTCCACTTCGCTCCATGCCACACCAAGGTCGTGTAGTCGCCAACGAGTCCCCGCCGCCGAGACGATCGCGCGGGCACGCTCGTGCCCAATCCCCGTCAGTGCGGTCATCGCCAGTACACCCATCACCACAAGTTCCCCGTGCATGATCGTCCGCCCTGTCACCGCCTCAAAGCAGTAGGCGAAAAAGTGCTCACTCCCTTCTTCGAATCGTGCGTGGCCGAGCGCATGACAGCGCCACCCGATCTCCCGGTGGAGCTCCATTAGCGAGCGAATCCCCGCCTCAGAACGCACCGCGATTTCAGGAGCGGCGGCGGCGAGGGCGTTGACATATCGTTCGGAGGCTGCCGCCCCCTCCTTATCCCATGCGGGATCAATCCCCTGGGCGACCGCCAGCTCCCAGTCCGCCAACGCAGTCAGGCACGAGAGCACGTCGCCGATCCCTGCGGAGAGCAGCGCATGCGGTGCGGATCCAAGGATCTCATAGTCAATCAGCACCTCTTCGGGAACGGCGTCACCTTCGTAGCGCACGCGCTCACCGTCGCGCAACGCACTCATCCTGGTGAAACAGGCGTCCACAGAGGCGAGTGTCGGTAGCTGCACGAGCGGAAGCGCCCGTCGCCATGAGATCCACTTCGCAACATCCATCGCCGTGCCACCACCAACGCCAAGCACGGTGACGCCGTCTGGTGCGGAACGCGCAAGGTCGTCAAGCGTGGGCTGATCAAGTGTGGAGGTCATCAGAATCGCTTGAGGCGCTGCGCCAAAGTGCGGAGAGACGATCGCCCACGCCTCTGGTTGCGTCACCACGAGCGTTGCGCCAAGACGATCCCCGAGTCCGCGCGCGAGTCCGCGCGCATATGTAGCCGGAAAGCCGTGGCGCGCCACAAACGGCTCGTAGCCCTCACCAAGACTGGTTGGACGATCTCCGCGCGTGACTGGTAGATCACCCCCGTCACGTCCAGTCTGGCCCGTGCACCACTGGTCACCCATGGGGGAAGTCTGCCACGAACAAGCGCCCTGCTACTGACTCGCCTCCCAGATCACCTTCAAGAGCGAATCGTTGCCAAGCGCGTCCTGGGAGAGCTCCCAGATCATGACCCCTGACGCCTCCTGCTTGGCAAGTGCCACCTTGGCGCGCAAGGTGGCGGGACCGTTGTAGTTCTGCTCCTCGCTGAAGTAGAGGATGCGATCGCCATCTGCCGTTGCCGGATCTGACTCAAAGAGTTTGCGATACGAAGCGTACCCAGGACGCGCATAGAAGGGAACGCCGAGAACGCGCTGCTCTTTTCTTAGGCCCTTAGCGTCCCACGAGGCGAGCGCCTGCTCCGCGAGGCTGAGCGGCGAATGATTGGCGGGCCCGCCGTCATAGGCCATGACGTTGACGAAGTCCACAATCTCGAAGATGACGGGATCAATACCATCTGCGTGCGTTGCGTCTGAGACGACCGCCGTTGTCAGCAGGCTCCCCGCTGGGAGTGCGGCACGTAGTTCACGCATCAGTGCAACGAAGTGGTCGCTTGACGCGCCAGCATCCGGATACTCCCAGTCAATATCGGCACCATCAAGTTGGTACTCCGCAACGAAATCAACTACGGCACTCACGAATCGCGCGCGCCGATCTTCCGCTGCCGCAAGCTCCTCGAACTCGTCATCCCAACCCCAGCCACCGACGGAGATCAGCACCTTCGCGCTCGCGGCATGCGCAATCTCCACCACGCGGCGTAGTTGCGTTGGCGAGCCGAACGTCTTCAGCTCGCCACTCTTCTTTGGGAGGAGGAAGGCGTAGTTGACGTGCGTCAGGCGTGAGAAGTCGATCACGTCAAGGACTGCCGCCGCAGTTACGTAGCCTACGATCCGGAAGCTGCGCTCTGCAGCGGGCTGCTCGTTTGCTGCGCCAGCGCACCCTCCAAGGAGGGCACCGCAGAGGAGGGCACTGATCGCCTTCATGGTGAGCATTGACTCAGCCTAGTCCACCTCTCTCTCGCGTGGGAACTGGTCGCCGACCTTGATCCGCCCTATCACGTGCACATTCGCCCATCGCGGCCGCGCACGATGCGCGACTCGCTAGCGCTTCGTCGTCACCTTCACGGCGGTAGATCGGGGCGAAGGGCCAGCAGGAACGGTGTAGGCGCGCAATCGCACGCTGTATTTTGTACCAGCATCGAGTCCACTGATCACACAGGTAAGCAGTGGGGCAGCCGTAACGCACGAGCGCATGGCGCGACCGCTTGCTCGTGCCTCAGCGATCCAGCCGGTCGGTGCGCTCCCAGATGCTGCCGCGGCCCAACGAACCGTGATACGGCTGCGCGTTGCGGTGAGCGTTGGGGCTGCTGGGGTGACAGGGGATGACACACCCCACGCCGTGATGCAGGTGCGACCAGTGCCACCTGGCTCGGTACTACGAAGTCGAAGCGTTGCGTAGGCGAGAGAGTGCGTCGAGCTTGCGAGTGCGTCGGGCGCTGCTGATAGCCCAGTGCCGAGCGCGGTGAGCCCTTGATTCGCTGGGTCCCAGATCGCAACGTTCCGCAGACTGGTGCCGCCAGATGCGTCAAACGCTCCGCCAACAGCAACGCGGCCGCCTGGCACCTGAGCGAGCGCAGAGATCCATGCGATGCGGCGCGAGAGTGTTAGACCGCCACCCACGCGCTCCCAGCCGTAGCCACTGAGCGCGCTTTCGCGCACAAGCGGGCTGCCATACCAGCCGATTCCCGTTCCAACAATGAGTGCGCCACCTGCATCAACGGCAAAAGCGCGCGGCGCATCACCGAGCGTTGAGCTTGTTGCACTCGCGCTCCAACCGCCGGCGGCGGTGCTCCAACGTGCAACCAGCGCCTCACTATCTCCGATGAATAGATGCCCGCCGGCGTGCACCACACCTGACGAGGTGAGGGCAACGGATTCAACAAGGCCGCTAATCGCTCCGCTCGCGGAGATCGGCTTTAGTTGGATCCAACCACTTGCTACATCCCAAACGCCAACGTTGACACTCTTCGCCTTCCCGGGGACGGTGAACTTTCCGCCAACGGCGATGCGACCGCTCGCTGGATCAAGGGAGATCGCGCGCACCAGCACGCTTCCGCGGAGCCCGCCACTCAGTGCCGACCAGCGTCCACTATTCAGGTTGAGCATCGCGATCCCCTTCGCTGCCGTACGCCTAGCTTTTGTGGCAACCGTAGTAAAATCTCCGCTAACGAAGAGACGCTGACGTGCGCTGTCAACGCTGATCGCCGTCACGGTTGCCACCGTGCCGTCCGCACGCGTCAGAGATGCGAAGGGGCTCCACGCGCCGCTCTTTGGATCGCGAACTGCAAGCCCCTTCACCGTGACGCCGCCGGCGCGCTTCAGCGCAACGCCGCCAACGAGGAGGCGACCGTCAGGGAGTTCGGCGAGCGCGGTAGCGCGTCCCGACCATTCGCCGACTTCGCTGTCATCTCCGCCAGAGGAGAGGTCCTGCCAACCGAGTGCTCCGTCAGTCGCTGCGCCGCTCGCGGCGCTTCCATCACCACATACGAGGAGCGCCGCAGGGGCGACCACGGGGAACGGCTCTGGATTCGCTCGTGCGGCGGCGGTGAGCCCAGCACCGCTCACGCCAGCGATCGCCTGTGCAGAACTAGGAGCTGCAACGTCAAGCAGGTCAATCAAATTGATTGCAAGATCGTCTGCGTATCCCCCAGGTGTTCCCATGCCGTTCGCCGTAACGGCAATGGTGATGCCAAGCTCAGGGATGCGGCGAAGCGTGGTGCTAACGCCAGTATAGCCACCAGTATGTCCATACGTTCTCACACTGCCGAGCCAACTACGATCCATCATCGTGCCAATCGTGTACGACCACGGAAGGCCTGTCAGGTTCGCAATCCCGTTGATCAGTTGCGTCTGGCTCCCCTCAAGCAAGCGATCGCCCCAGAGGAGTTCGCCGAAACGCACCAGATCGTGTGGTGTAGAGAAGAGATCCCCGGCGCCGCGCAACACCGCGGCAACAGAGCGCGTCGGACCCCAGCCGCGCTGACCGAATGGACGCAGTGCTCCGCGCGACCAGGTGTGCGGCCGCGCCGCGCCGGCAACTGGACCGAACCCAGTCTCCTTTAAGCCAAGTGGCTTGAGTAAGAGCTCGCCCATTAACTGCTGCCACGAGGCGCCAGTTGCGCGTTCAGCCGCAAGTGTCACAAGGGTGAGGCTTGAATTTGAGTAATCGAATGTTCCGATCTCGCCGCGCGGAAGCAGATTCTGCACCGCCGTCTTCGGTCCAACCTTCCCGTTCGGATGTGAGATGAGCCAGTCCATGCGCGTGTACTTATCTGTCAGCCAGTCACTCATCCCCGCTTCATGACGGAGAAGATCCTCAATCGTTGCCTCTGCTCGGACGTCTGCGTATGGAACGAGCGAGCTGGCACGCGTGGCGAGCGGCATGATGCCGCATGCATCAAGGAGGAGTGCGACCGCTGCAGTAAACGGCTTGCTGACGCTCGCGAGTGCGAACGGCGTGTGAGGGTCAACGGCGCGGCCGCTACCCTTATCCGCGCTGCCACTAACCGCACTGACTTCTCGACCATCGTCCCAACGAATCGTTGCAGAGAGGCCTGCGTACCTTGTGCTCCGCGCCTGTCTCCAGTTGCTCACCCGCTTCTGAAGCGCATCCGTAAGTGCTGGGTCAGCCGGCCGTGTGGCTGGAAGTGGCACCGAGCGCGCGGCACATGCCTTCCAGCCTGCGCCGGCCGCGCGGGCAGGCGTCGGCGCGGCGAGCTGTGCTGATAGCCCCCCGGCTACCAGGAGGAGGGAGAGCGTCGTGCGGATGATTCGAATCATCCCCTGATTGTGAGGGAGCGGCGACACGCGCGCAGAGGGCGTGATCCTGGCCGCCTGGGGTTAGCGTTGTCGCGAAATCTGCCCAGCTAGCTCCCTGATTCGCGCACGATCATCCCCGCCGCCACGGTGCGGTTGGTGGACTCGTCCACGAGGATGAAGGCGCCGGTCTGGCGATTAGAGAGGTAGGGGTCAACGAAGAGTGGCTTCGTGGAGCGGAGGCGGATGCGGCCGATCTCGTTGAGGGTGAGGCCCTCAACTCCCTCCACGCGATGGAGCGTATTGATGTCGATGCGGTAGTCGATCTGCTTCACCACCGCGCGAGCCCAGCGCGTGGTGTGCTTGATCGCGTAGGTCTTTCCTGCGGTGAGTGGCGCGCTCTCATCCATCCAGCAGACCTGCGCATCAATGTCTTGCATCACTGCCGGAACGTTATTTGGGCGGCAGAGCATGTCGCCACGGCTGATATCAATCTCATCCTTCAACGTGATCGTCACCGCCATCGGCGGGTACGCCTCGCTCACCGGGCCATCTGCGGTCTCAATTGACGCGATCTCGGTCTCGAGACCAGCGGGGAGGGCGCGGATACGGTCACCGGGCTTCAGCACGCCAGAGGCAATCGTCCCTGCGTATCCACGATAGTCACGGTTCTCGTGCGACTGTGGGCGCACCACGTACTGCACGGGGAAGCGGACGTCCACAAGATTTCGGTCGCTCGCAACATGGAGTCGCTCAAGGTGGCTCAGTAGCGGCGCGCCGTCAAACCAAATCATCTTCTCTGATCGCGTCACCACATTGTCACCACTCAGGGCAGAGAGCGGGATGAAGGTGAGATCACGCAGTCGGAGTCGCGCGGCAAACTCAGTGAACTCGCGGCGAATGTTTTCAAAGACCTCTTCCGACCAGTCAACAAGGTCCATCTTGTTGACGCAGACCACCATGTGCGGCACGCCGAGCAGTGTGGCAATAAACGCGTGGCGTCGGCTCTGCTCCGTCATCCCCTTGCGGGCATCAACCAGAACGAGTGCGACGTCAGCGGTGGAGGCTCCAGTGACCATGTTGCGGGTGTACTGAATGTGGCCAGGTGTGTCCGCAATGATGAACTTGCGGCGTGGTGTGGCGAAGTAGCGATACGCAACGTCAATGGTGATCCCCTGCTCGCGTTCGGCGCGTAGGCCATCTGTAAGGAGCGAGAGGTCGGTGTACTCGTGGCCACGCTCACGGCTGACGCGCTCCACGGATTCGAGCTGATCCGAGAAGAGCGACTTTGAATCAAAGAGGAGTCGCCCAATTAGCGTGCTCTTCCCATCGTCAACAGAGCCGGCGGTTGCGAATCGGAGAAGATCAGCCTCCATCAGAAGTAGCCCTCCTTCTTCCGATCTTCCATCGCCGCCTCAGAGACCTTGTCATCGCCACGTGTTGCGCCACGCTCTGTGATGCGCGCCGCTGCAATCTCTTCCACAACCTTTGCCACCGTGTCAGCAACGGACTCCACCGCCGCGGTAAGGTTCGCGTCGCCCATGGTGCGATATCGCACGCTCATCTTCTGCGACGTCTCGCCAGACTTCAGCACAACGAATTCGTTGACGGCGTAGAGCATGCCGTCGCGCTCCACTACCTCGCGCTCAGATGCAAGGTAGAGCGACGGAATCTCAATTTCCTCTTCGGCGATGTACGACCAGATGTCTAACTCGGTCCAGTTAGAGAGGGGGAAGACGCGAATACTCTCGCCCGGAAAGACCCTGCCGTTATAGAGACTCCAGATCTCTGGGCGTTGATTCTTCGGATCCCACTGACCGAACTCATCGCGGAAGGAGAAGACGCGCTCCTTGGCACGGGCCTTCTCTTCGTCGCGGCGACCGCCGCCGAAGAGCGCATCAAATTTTTCACGCGCAGCGGCCTCTAGTAACACTGGCGTCTGGATGCGGTTACGTGAGCCGTTCGGCTCCTCTTTAACCACGCCGCGCTCAATCGCATCTTGTACGGAGGCAACAACGAGCCGCAGGCCGAGCTGCGCCGCCCAGCGATCGCGAAATGCAATCACTTCGGCAAAGTTGAGTCCGGTGTCTACGTGCATCACCGGGAACGGGATCGGCGCGGGGGCAAACGCCTTGCGCGCCACATGCAACATGACGATAGAGTCCTTCCCGCCAGAGAAGAGGAGGCAGGGACGCTCCATCTCCGCAGCAACCTCGCGGAAGATATGGATACTCTCCGCCTCCAATGCGGCGAGCTGGCTCATTACGTGGCTCTTCATCATGCGCTCCTCATCCCGCTGATTCTGCCGCACCTGCGCTGCTCGCACCGTCGGGACCGTAGCCCGCCGCATCAAGGAGTAGACGCACCTCGTCGGCGCGATCTGGGTGGCAGACCACAAGGTCTGGCAGGAGGAGCTCTGGAACGTTGTATCTGAGCGGAGAGCCGTCCAACCGTGTCGCCACGAGACCTGCCGCCAGAGCCACCGCGACTGGCGCCGCCGAGTCCCACTGATACTGCCCGCCAGCATGAATGTAAGCGTCAGCTTCGCCGCTCACCACCGACATCACTTTCACGCCAGCCGATCCCATCGGCAGAAGTGTGGCGTTACCCGATGACTCGAGTGCCGCAATAAAGCTTGGCGGCCGTGTGCGACTCACCGCAATGCGCAGTGGGCCTATTGGGCTTGGGGGAACCGCTGGCGGTGCGTCGCTGCTGTAGATCACGCCACGCGCAGGGAGCGCCACAACGCCGAGCGTCAGTCCTTGTCCACGCTCCCAGAGCGCAACGTGCACGGCGAAGTCGTCACGCCAGACACCAGCGGTATCTCGTTCGCCAAACTCGCGTGTGCCGTCAAGAGGGTCAATGATCCAGACGCGGTCGGCGATGAGTCGGCGTGGATCATCTGCCGCCTCTTCTGAGAGGAGACTGTCGTCTGGTCGTTCGTTCGTCAGCAGCTCCAAGATTGCGCGATTAGCATCGCGGTCCCCTGCAGTCCGAAGTGCTTCGGAGCCTGTGGCTGCATCCGTTGCTGCACCCTGGCGGAGCTGTAGCAGCAGCTCACCTGCGAGGGAGGCTGCCTGGATTGCAATCTCTGCGTCGGACTGGCTTCTCATCATCAGGGGTCAGGTTAGGGGGTAATCTGACAGCATGCGAGAAGAGCAGCGCCGTGAAGGGAGCCCAGCGCACGTCGTCCTTGATTCAGCGGGGGTTGACCTGTTGGAGCTGGTGCGCCTCGGCGCGCAGCCGAGCAGCGCACTCCACCGTTACCTCGGCAACGAAACTACTGTTCTACTCTGCGATGAAGAGAACACGCCACTCAGTGAGCTCTCGGCCACCGAGGTTACGCACGTACGACCGCTTGCGACTGGAGTTGGCCTCGCCTGGAGTCAAGAGTTGCGTCGACATGTGTCAAGCGTCACGGGAGTTGCCGCTTCGACTATCGCACTGATCGCATACCTCCCACCCTCAATTGCAGAGTTGAACTCGCTCATCACGCGTGCGAACGAGATAGATGCGAAGCGCATCTTGCTCTGCGCACTTGTATCTCGCACGCCCGCGCCAGATGGTGAGGTTCAGCCATCTGGTCTGCTGCGTTCAATCACATCCGCCGAGAAAGAGTTGCAGGGCTCGCTCCCAACGTGTCAGATCACGCCGCTTGCAGTGCCATGGCCGAAAGGCGATCTCAACCCCGAAGATCTTGCGCGCGCCTACGGTGCAACTGAGGTCGTGACTGGCGCAGAGCGGTACCCCGCCAATGCCCCGACCGGGTACCCCGTGGGTTCCGCACAAGAGATTGAGCAAGCGCGAAACACCGCGTGGGGGAAGGGGGCGGTAGTCCTCTTTACCGGCCTCTCAGGGTCTGGGAAGTCCACGGTCGCAGCGGCACTCGCCGAGCTTCTCAGGGATGAAGGGGCTCGTGGCGTTGCGCTTCTCGATGGCGATGCGATGCGGCGCAGCATCTCCGCAGGTCTTGGCTTTGACCGAGCCTCGCGCAACACAAACGTGCAGCGCCTCGGAGCCGCGGCAGCTGAACTTGCCCGCGCAGGTGGCATTGCGATTGCGGCACCAATTGCGCCGTTTGCAGAAGGGCGCGCGCTTGCTCGCAAGGCCGCGGTGGGCCTCCCATTTCTCCTCGTGCACATCAGCACACCGCTCGAGGTCTGTGAGCAGCGAGACCGGAAAGGACTCTATGCGAAGGCACGTGCTGGAAAGATCAGCGACTTCACCGGAATCTCTTCACCGTATGAGGCTCCAGACGACGCAGACCTTGTTATCGACGCCTCCGCTGTGAGCGCATATGAAGCGGCAACGTTGGTGAAGGAGTTGCTGAAGAAGTCTGCTGGCTGATCTAGCGGCGCGAAATCTTTTTGATGCGAGAGGTGACCGACCAGAGCAGGCGCTGAGCAACAACGCGCAGTAGGTCAATCGTGTGGACTCGCTGTAGGACTTGAGGCTCCACCCTCACGTCAATGCCAGGGCGACCAGATCCATCCTTGAGCGCTGCGCCGCTCGCGTAGAGCATCCCCATCGCGGCCTGAGTCGCAACCTCCTCAGGAACGCGGCGATCCGTGGCAGCACGATCGCTTGCGCTGTCGCTCGTGAGCGGCGGGACCGACGCGGCTGACTCGCCCCTTGGCGTTGAACCACCCAGTGCATCAAGGCGGCCGATCACCTGTACCCCAAGGGCCCGAATCGCCGCTGCGCTCTCCCAGCCGATTGCATCAGCACGCTTGATCGCCCAGCTCGGTGTCTGCTGTTTCGGTTCGTCTGATCGCACCGTTCGACCTTTCATGTATAGCGCGGTTCCGCGCTCGATCATCTTGTAGAGGAGCGGCCGTGGGATACCAGCCTCAGCAAAACGCTGATTTAGCGCGCGGATCAGTTCAATCTCTTCTGTGGTCATGGACCGGTTTGCTGTGTCGTTCTGCGGTTTGAGTGTTCCTGTTTGAAGGCTAAGAAGCGCCTCAAATGCCTGGTAGATCGCCGACTTGTTCTGTTCGTCGACCATCACCACGCTGAGTCGCTCTGGTCCAACGATCGATGCCCAACGGGCGGCAAGGCGGTCGTGTCGCTGACGCGACCAGAAGGTTGCACCCTTCCCCTCACTCGGCTGCTCAAAGACCCAGTGCAGCCACTGATCAAACGAGTAGCGAGCCCCCTCCTGCACATTCTGCTGCCAGCGCGAAGCGAGGATTCGTGAAACAGGACGGAGCGTTAAGGCGACATGCACGCGATCACCACCAAGCTCCTCGACGATTCGAGCCGCGTGCGCATCATCTGCGCCAGCGAAGAATTCGCTTGAGATGAAGATGCGGGGCTCCTTTGCAGCGCGAACCTCACTGACAAGTCGCTTCCAGTGATGCGCTGATGGCGCCTCGCCAAGTGTTGGATGCTGGCGCCCAAGGACCGCATATGCTGCGCTTCCCGTCTGCTGCGTGCGGCCCGCATAACGAACTCCTTGTGCGCGCATCTCATCGCGGCAGGCGTGACAGGCACCTTGCAGTGCACTCGTCCCAGTCTTTGGGGGTCCAATGTGCAGGAGCACGCCGCCCTCAGGGAGCGACTGAACCGCCGCCCCTCCCTCACGCGTGACCAGATGCGCCGCCTCTCCCATGACGGCAAGTATGCTGCACCCATGCACATTACGAAAAGCCTCGCGTCACGACGAACGTTGTCAGCCTGATGGAAGGGCTCGTCCAACTCGCACTCCTAGCCGTAGCCGGCTTTGCGGCACAGCTTGTAGATGGCGCACTTGGGATGGGATATGGCATCACATCCTCAACGATCTTGCTACTGAT
>CALMIH010000137.1 GCA_937864085.1 uncultured Chloroflexota bacterium | reverse complement strand
CCTTTATGGTTTTCGCGACATCCTGGTTCTCAAGATCGTCAAGCGCTTATTAGATGCCGGAGTTTCGCTGCAAAATATCCGCACCGCCGTGGATCACCTGCGGGTCAGGGGAGTGACTGATTTAGAGCGCATCACCTTGATGAGTGATGGAGCATCCATCTATGAGTGCACGAGCGCCGATGAGATTATCGATCTTCTGGCAGGTGGCCAAGGAGTATTTGGAATAGCAGTTGGCAAGGTGTGGCATGAGGTAGAGGGCTCGCTACTTAGCCTGGCAGGTGAGATCAATGGTCAGTTAGTGAGTGGCCTAGATAACGATGAGCTTGCGCTGCGTAGAAAGAGCAAAGGCGCTTAATCCACTCTACTCTTGGCCAATGCATGAGTATGACGCGTTTTCGCGCCGCCATATAGGTCCATCGCACGATCAGGCCCAGACGATGCTCATGGAGCTCGGATATCACAGCATGGCCGATTTCATCGCAGATGTGATTCCATCATCGATTGCGATCTCTGAAAAGTTGGATGAGCACCTGCCGGCGGCGATAAACGAAGTAGAGACGATTGCAGCACTACGAGATTTAGCGGATAAGAATGAGGTTTTTCGCTCACTTATTGGAACCGGTTATTACAACACGATTACGCCACCAGTCATTAAGCGCAACATCTTGGAGAATCCCGCCTGGTACACCGCCTACACGCCGTACCAGCCAGAGATCGCGCAGGGTCGCCTTGAGGCGCTGCTCAACTTCCAGACCGCCATCTGCGATCTCACCGGCATGGAGATCGCGAACGCGTCACTACTTGATGAAGGAACTGCGGCCGCGGAGGCGGTGACGCTCGCGCATGCGGTGAGTAGCGTTGCGGACGGCAACTTGGTGCTCATTGATGAAGATACGCACCCACAAACGATTGACGTGCTGAAGACGCGGGCTGAGCCGCTCGACATCATCCTTGTGATTGCGCCAGTTGCAGAGTTGCTGCAGCGCGCCGCGGCGCCAGCGAGTGGTGAACGGCCATTCGCACTGCTCATCTCTAATCCTGGGAGTAGCGGTGCGGCGCGTTCGATCCGCGCGGATGTTGAAGCGGCGCATGCTTTGAAGCTGCTCGTGATCGTTGCCACTGATCCGCTCGCCGCCGTGCTCATGGAGAGCGCAGGCTCCCAGGGTGCCGACGTGGTGATTGGGAGCAGCCAGCGCTTCGGTGTCCCGATGGGGAACGGCGGCCCACACGCCGCCTTCATGGCCACACGCGACGCCTTCAAGCGCTCGCTTCCTGGTCGACTCGTTGGCGTCTCCGTGGATGCAGACGGAAACCCCGCGTATCGCCTCACACTGCAGACGCGCGAACAGCACATTCGCCGCGAGAAGGCCACCTCCAACATCTGCACCGCGCAGGTGCTCCTCGCCGTGATCGCCAGCATGTACGCCGCCTGGCACGGTCCAGACGGGTTGCGCGCAATCGCCGAACGCGTGCATGCACACGCCGCAACGCTCGCCGCAGGCGTGCAGGGCGTCAGTGGCCTCTCGCCGCGACACGAACACTTCTTTGATGCCATTGCGATTGAGGCGGGCAGCGCCGCGCGCGCCGATCAGATCTTGGCTGCCGCT
>CALMIH010000136.1 GCA_937864085.1 uncultured Chloroflexota bacterium | reverse complement strand
CGCGCGCACTGATCGCAAACGGCGCACCACTCCTTGGTATCTGTCTCGGCCATCAGATCATCGGTCGTGCCGCGGGGGCGTCCACACGCAGACTCGCCGTTGGTCATCACGGAGCCAATCACCCGGTGCGCGATCTGCCGAGTGGCAGCGTCTACGTCACCGCACAGAATCACGAGGTGGAGGTGGTTGGTGAGACGCTTCCAGCATCGTCTGGGTTTGAGGTGAGCCAGATCAACCTGAACGACAACTCTGTTGAAGGGCTGCGGCACACCAGCCTCCCGATTGAGACGGTGCAGTATCACCCCGAGGGTTCACCAGGTCCGCTAGACGCAACGCCAGTCTTTGATCGATTCGCACGCGCAATTGAGGCGCGCAGATGAGCGACGTGCGGCCGCCGAAGCCGAAGAGTGTCCTGATCATCGGATCGGGTCCGGTGGTGATTGGGCAGGCGGCGGAGTTTGACTATGCAGGGACGCAGGCGTGTCGCGCACTTCGCGCCGAGGGGATTCGCACCATTCTGGTGAATTCGAATCCTGCAACGATCATGACCGACCCATCCGTTGCCGATGCCGTCTACCTCGAGCCACTCACCGTTGAGGTGATTGAACGCATCATTGCGTTCGAGAAGCCCGAAGGTTTACTCGCTGGGCTCGGCGGGCAGACGGCACTCAACCTTGCCGTTGCACTCTCAGATGCTGGCGTCTTTGAGCGACATCCAATCCGCCTCCTTGGCACGCCGCTTGCGGCGATCAAAATGGCGGAGGATCGCGAGCTCTTCCGAGCGATGTGTGACCGCATCGGTCAACCAACGGCGCCGAGCGCCATCGTTGAGGGGGAGACGCAAGTGGCGCGTGACGCAGCGGCGAAGACGGCACTCGCGCAGATCGGACTCCCTGCGATCGTGCGACCCGCCTTCACGCTCGGTGGGACGGGTGGCGGGATCGTGGTCACGGAGGAGGAGTACTGGGAGAGGATTCGCAGCGGCCTGCGCTCAAGCCCGATCGGCCAGGTGATGGTGGAGCGCTGCCTCGTTGGCTGGCAGGAGATCGAATATGAGGTGATGCGCGACGCAGAGGGGACCTGCATTGCGGTCTGCTCCATGGAGAATGTTGACCCGCTCGGCGTACATACGGGCGACAGCATCGTCGTGGCGCCGGTTCAGACGCTTCCCGATCCTGTGCATCAGCGGCTACGCAGCGCCTCGCTTGACATCATCCGCGCACTCGGCGTGGAGGGTGGCTGCAACGTGCAGCTCGCCCTCTCGCCCGACTACCGCGACTACGTGGTGATTGAGGTGAACCCGCGTGTCAGCCGCAGCTCTGCGTTGGCGAGCAAGGCGACGGGGTATCCGATCGCGCGCGTGGCGGCGCAGATCGCCATTGGCCGAACGCTGCGCGAGATCCCGAACGCGGTGACCGGCACCACCGTTGCGGCGTTTGAGCCGGCGCTCGACTACATCGTGGTGAAGTTGCCGCGCTTCCCGTTTGACAAGTTTCCTGGCGCCGATCGACTGCTCGGCAGCCAGATGAAGGCGACGGGCGAAGTGATGGCGATCGACCGCACGTTTGGCGCTGCGCTCAACAAGGCGCTCCGCTCAATGGAGCAGAAGGGGAGCGGCCCCACAGCGGAGGAAGCATCGTGGGACGGCGAACTCGCCGCAATTAGCGTGCGCGGCGGTGCTGGAATGAAAGAGTTCTTGCGACCATCTGACTCTCGACTCTGGCGTCTTCTTGCTGCAATGCGGCGCGGTGTCAGCGCCGACGCGGTGCACGAGGCAACGGGAATCACACGCTGGTTCTTGGCCGAATTTGAACGACTCATCGCCATTGAGGGCCGTGTGCGTGAGGCGGGGCGCACGCTGATCGGACCAGATCCAGCATCCATCTCACTCCTCGCCACGGCGAAGCGCTCGGCGATTGGCGACGAAGATCTGGCGCGCATCTCTGGCCTGGACGAAGCGCGCATCACCACGCGGCGCGCGCAGCTCGGCCTCACTCCGGGCTACGCAATGGTGGATACCTGTGCCGCAGAGTTTGCGGCGGTGACGCCGTACTTCTACAGCACCTTCGCCGCGGCCGGTTCGCCCGCTGAGGCGCCGCCCGTGCCGCGACCTGCGGCGCTGGTGATCGGCTCTGGCCCCGTACGTATCGGGCAGGGGATTGAGTTCGACTACTGCGCGGTGCGCGCCGCAGAACGGCTGCGCGAGCGCGGCTGGTCGGCGGTGATGGTGAACAGCAATCCGGAGACGGTCTCCACCGACTTCGACGCCTCCACGCGCCTCTACTTTGAGCCGCTCGATGCCGAATCGATCATGGAGATCATCCGCGCTGAGTCGCCAGAGGGAGTGGAGACACTCCCCGCATTCGTGCAGTTCGGCGGGCAGACGCCGCTGAACCTTGCTGCGCCACTCGCCGCGGCAGGCGTACCGCTCCTTGGCGCATCACTTGAGGCGATTGACGAGACCGAAGATCGTGTCCGCTTCGCTGCACTCCTGGATCGTCTCGGCATCCTGCAGCCGCAAGGTGGCCTCGCCCGTAGCCGCGCCGACGCGCTCGCGCTCGCCGAGAAAATCGGCTATCCGGTGATTGTGCGTCCGTCGTATGTGATCGGCGGACTCGCCATTGACTTCGCGTACACACCAGACGACCTGACTCGCCAACTGGAGCGGATCGGCGAGATCGCTGCGACACGTCCGTTGCGCATTGACCGCTTCTTGGAAGGGATCGAGATTGATATCGATGCGGTGACGGACGGCGAGACTGTGTTGATCCCAGGACTCCTAGAGCACGTGGAGCTCGCTGGTGTGCACTCGGGCGATTCGATCGCCGTCTATCCGCCGCAGCGAATTTCTGCGGCGCGCCAGGCGGAGGTTGCGGAGATCTTCATGCGGCTGGTGCGCGAGATTGGCGTTCGCGGTCTGGTGAATGCACAGTTCATCGTGCGCGAGGAGGGGATCTATCTGATTGAGGTGAACCCGCGTGCGAGTCGGACCGTCCCGTTCATGAGTAAGGTGACGGGGATCCCAATGGTGCCGCTCGCAGTGGACATTGCACTCGGCGATACGCTGGCGAGCGCCGGCTACCGCTCGGGCGTGGCATCTGCGCCGACCGGCGTTGCTGTGAAGGCGCCAGCATTCAGCACTGCAAAGTTGCGTGGCGTTGACCCAACGCTTGGGCCATTCATGCAGAGCACTGGCGAGGTGATTGGGATTGGCGTGAACGCACGCGACGCGATCGGGAAGGCGCTGATCGCCGCAAACCTCCTCCCACCTCCGCCGCGTGCCGCGCAACGGACGATCCTGCTCAGTATTGCGAACCGAGACAAAGGGCTCCTGGCGCAGCTCGCGCAGCCACTTATTGAGGCCGGCTATGCGATCGCCGCAACCCCAGGGACGCGTGAGGCGCTGGCAGCGCTAGGCATTCACGCGACGGCGGCGAGTCCGATCGGCGCCGGTGGACGCGACGGCGCGCCCGAGATCGCCGAACTGATTCGATCGGGCTCCATTGCGGCGGTGGTGAATACGCCCTCGCCAGAGAGCGGCGTCTTGCGTGACGCACTGGAGATTCGCCTCGCCGCGGTCGAGGAGGGCGTGCTCTGTCTCACCACGATGGAGACTGCGGTGGCGGCTGCAGAATCACTCGCCGTGCGCAACGCGCTCGCCAGCGTGGCGATCGCACCGCTCGGCAACAGGGGGTTGCGCGAGCGGCTACGATAGCGGCATGCAACTTGAGTACGTCGCTGGGGCCTGCAACATTGGACCTGAGGAGATCACGCGTCGGAAGCGCGCGGCAGCCGCAGGTTTCGTCGCCACGCTACTGCTCGCGGTCGCACTCGTTGTGCTCGGCACCCCGAGCGGCCTCGGCCCACGACTACTGATCGCACTTCCGCTGACGGGCGCCGCAATCGGTTGGATCCAGGCGCAGCGTCGCTTCTGCATGGCCTACGGACTTGCAGGGACCTTCAATCTCGGAAAGATTGGTGAGATGAGCCGCGTGACAAACAGTGCCGCGCTCGCCGCTGATCGTCGAACTGCGCTCGTG
>CALMIH010000135.1 GCA_937864085.1 uncultured Chloroflexota bacterium | reverse complement strand
GGTGATTCTTGATGCGGCTCCAGGCGCGCACCTCCTCCTTGGACGCGATCCAGCGGTGAGTGCCGACCAGCTTCAGCACGCGCTTCAGTATGGTAGCGACGTAGCGCCGCTCCTTGCAAAGATTTCGGTCACGGCGGGCGACGTGCTCGACGTTCCGCCAGGAACCCTGCACGCGCTGATGCCCGGACTTCTCGTCTGGGAGGTGCAGCAACCTTCGGACCGAACATATCGAGTGAGCGACTGGGGTCGCAGCAGCAGCGAGCGACCGCTGCATCATGCCGAAGCGTTGCGCGCCGTCAACGCTGCTGCAACTGCGCAGCGCGTAGCACGACTTGACTGGGAGGCTCCCGGAACCCGAACGCTCATCGGAAATGACGCCTTCACTGTCACGGTGGTGGTAGGCCCGTGGAGCGAGCCGATGCAGCTCCCGCACGGCGCCATCGCCACGCTGATCAGCAGCCCCTCTATGAGTGGCGTGGAGAGTGGCGTGGGGAGCGGCGCTGCCGCACGCGTTGCCGGAATCGCACTAGAGCCGCTGCAATCGGCGCTCATGACGGCAGGCTTAGCCGCCATAGAGATCCCGCACGGATCGGCACTCCTCTTCGCCTCGCGCTCCTGATCCCATAAGCGGGGTGCAACGTTTGGTTGCGTTTTCTAAATAAACGCCCAATCTCGCACGATTTCCCCCTTCGTTTACCAGAAAAAGGTTGCGCACTTGCGCTCCCTCGTTCATGATGACCATCCTCGACTGCATCGGACGCAGCCGCATCAACGTCACGGCGAAAGCCGCAGCGTGGTGATTGCATAGTCCGAATCAGCCCCGAGCCCGCGTCGGATCCGGCGTGGAATAGTAGAAGGAGGACCTCATGAAGGTCTTTAACAAGAAGGGCTTCGCAGCCCTTGCAGCGGTTGCGATTCTCGCAGCTGCATGCGGTGGTTCTTCAACCACCGGGAAGACGCTGACCATCGGGATCGGCCTTCCTCTTAACGGCTCGGCGCTCGCCTCCGCAGGCCCAGCGCGCGACGGTGCTCTCCTCGCAATCAAGGAGGCTTCAATCGAGGGCTATACCCTCGTAGCGAAGATTCTTGACCATGCCAAGGAAGGCGCACACAACCCAGACCAGGCCGCTGCTGACATGCTGACATTTGTCGGCGATGAGACAGTCGTTGGCGTTGTTGGTCCATTCAACTCGGGCTCTGCGTTTGCGCAGATCCCAGTCTCTTCTGAGGCTGGTCTCCTGCAGTGCTCCCCGTCGAACACGAACCCAAATCTGACGAAGGATCTTCCTGGCGCAGAAATTTCGGGTAGTGACCTCCGCGAGGGGCGCGCAGCGAACTACGTTCGCGTTGCAACCACGGATGACCTTCAGGGTCCAGCGGTTGCTGACTACGCGTATTCTAACGGTGCACGCAATGTGTACATCCTGGACTCAACGGACGCTTACGGTAAGGGAATTGCGGATTCATTCGAAGCGCAGTTCATCACCGCAGGCGGCGCTGTTGCTGGCCGTGACGGCCTCCCAGTGGGGACCACGGATTATTCTGCAGTTGCTGCAGAGGCGAAGAGCCTCGGCGCTGACGCAATCTTCTTCGGTGGAGTGACGTCGGACGGCGCACCACTCTTCCGCAAGGCACTTGACCAGGCCGGGGTTGGCGCGCTTCCGTTCTACGGCGGCGACGGCATCTTCGACGGCACGGGCGAGGGCTCGTACATCGCGATTTCTGGTGCGGCAGCTGAGAACAGCTTCGCATCGATCGCGGGATCACAGAACATCCCAGGGAAGGCCGACTTCGACACGAAGTTCATGGCTGAGTTCGGCGTCGCTGCCGAGGGCTACGCCTACGCTGGCTACGCCTGCGCCCAGATCCTCATTGAGGGGATCAAGGCGGCGGTTGCTGCGGGTGACGTCACCCGAGAGGCCGTTCGCTCTGCAGTCGTCGATAAGGGCGCTGCATTCGAGACCGTTATTGGGTCAGTGACGTTCGACTCTGTCGGCGACACGAGCCAGAAGTACATCTCCCTCTTCAAGGTGGAGAACGGTACGTGGGTATTCGCAGATGAGGTCGACTACACCGGTAAGTAGTTAATCCTCGCTAGGTAAGGGGGAACCCAAACCTAGCGCGAGTGCTCTTCAGCCCCCGTGGACCTTTGGGTTCACGGGGGCTGTTCATACACCTTGCCGAAAGTGCCCCAGGAGGGCACTATCTACCAACAGAAACGGGTGATTCATCAGAGAGGAGGGGACGATGAGCGCAGCAGAGGCGACCACTACCGTTCCACGCTCTAGCGCCGCACGCCTCCCCCTGACCATTGCCGCCTTCCTCGCGGCGACCCTCTTCGTCCTTGGGCTCGATCAGTTCATTAACGCGCTCACGCTTGGAGCGATCTACGCCCTCATCGCCCTCGGCTACACCATGGTCTACGGGATTATTGAGCTCATCAATTTTGCCCACGGCGATGTCTACATGGCCTCAACATTCGTCGCCATGTTCACCATTCAAACACTGCTTGGAAGGAGCGGAGCGATCGAAAGCATCCCCGAGCTTGTTATCGCACTTGTGATCGTCTTCGCAGTTACCGCATCCCTTATGGGCCTTGCCGGTGTTGTGATTGAACGTTTTGCGTACCGTCCACTGCGACGTGCGCCGCGACTCGCCCCGCTTATCACTGCGATCGGCGTGAGCTTCATCATCCAGAACATTATTCAGTTTGCCTTTGGGCCAACGATCGTTAGCGTCCCCCAGATCATCCCGATCAGCTGGTCGTTCATGGTGGGCGAGAGCCGAGTTCCGATCTTGAATCTCTTTGTTGTTGCCGCTGCGCTGATCCTTATGGCCGTGCTCCAACTCTTCATCGCCCGCACGCGGACAGGGAGAGCGATGCGCACAACGGCAATGGACCGAGACGCCTCTGCCCTGATGGGCGTGGACATCAACAGGACGATCATGTTGACCTTCTTGATTGGCTCCGCCCTAGCGGGTGCTGCTGGCGTGGTGCACGTGCTCTACTACGGCAACACGCAGTTCGGGCTCGGCTTCCAATCAGGGCTGAAGGCCTTCACCGCGGCGGTGCTTGGCGGTATTGGGAACACGGCAGGGGCGGCACTCGGCGGCTTCCTCATCGCATTCGTAGAGGTTGGAGCTTCGTCATTTGGGTACGGACGCTGGGGCGGCGGCATCGTCTTTACGTTGTTGGTCATCTTCCTCGTCTTCCGGCCAACGGGCCTGCTCGGCTCATCAACTGGTGACCGAGCATGATGGCTCGCATCTCTGCCCGCTTTGATCCATCCCGCGCCTTCTTCGCGCGCCATCGAAGCCTCGGGATCCTTGTTGGGGTCTCCGTCCTCGGCATCCTTCTTCCGCTGATCACCCGCATCCCGCCGTTTGATGGGATTCAGTCAACGAACGCATGGGTCAACGCATTCACCACCGCAACGATCTATGCAGTGCTCGCCATCGGTCTCAACGTCGTAGTTGGTTTCGCCGGGCTGCTAGATCTTGGGTACGCAGCCTTCTTCGCCCTAGGCGGGTACACCTACGCGCTTGTTGCCTCACCGTTTAGCGGTCTCGCCTTCCCATTCTGGCCAATGTTGATTGCCGGAGCGATCGTTGGCGCGATCTTTGGCGTCCTCCTCGGTGCGCCAACGCTGCGGCTGCGGGGTGACTACCTCGCAATCGTCACGCTCGGTTTCGGCGAGATCGTGCCGATTACGCTCTTGAACGCGGATAAGTTCACCAACGGAACCAACGGTCTGGGCGGCATCGATAAGCCATCAATTCCTGGGATCTTGCAGTTCACGTTGACCAACCCTTGGCCAATGTATGTCCTTGTGCTGATCATCTTCGCGCTGATCGCAATGATCGTGTTTAGGCTGGAAGACTCGCGCGTTGGTAGAACGTGGGATGCGATTCGTGAGGACGAGCTCGCCGCAGAGTCTGCTGGCATCAATACCGTGATCGCAAAGCTCCAGGCGTTCGCTGTGGGGGCCGCGATTGCGGGCATCATCGGCGTGGTCAACGCCGCCAAGATCACCATTGTCGCTCCTGACCAGTTCCGCTTTATCGTGTCCATCAGCACGCTTGCTGCAGTCGTGCTTGGCGGCATGGGGAATACGATCGGTGTTGCCACGGGTGCCTTTGTCATCTATCTATTCCAGAGCATCCTGCTCAAGCAGCTCAATACGCTCGTGAGCAACTTCTCGATTCCAATCTTGAGTGAGATTGACTTCCTCGACTTCCAGTACGTGTTGTACGGCATCGTGCTGGTCGTGATGATGCTTCGTCGTCCGCAAGGAATCTTCCCCGCACGTCGTAGGAAGCGGACCTTCGACGATCAGAAGAGGTCTGCATGAGCACCGCGCGTCCACAAGTGGCTAAAGGTGGGACTGAAGGTCCGATGCTTCGCGCGCAGAGTGTCACAAGGAAATTCGGTGGTCTCGTTGCGGTCAACTCAGTCGACTACGAGATTCCACGTGGTTCAATCAGTGCGATCATCGGCCCGAATGGCGCAGGGAAGACAACGTTCTTCAACGTGATTGCTGGGATTTACGCGCCAACATCTGGGACGATTGAGCTTGACGGAAAGCGCCTCATCTCCCCACCGACTGGCTCTGGGAAAGAGCCGCTCCTCCTTGTCCTCCCAATGGTGCCGTTCATTGCTCTGGCCATCTACTTCTTGATGGCTGTCGGTGGAGACGAGGGGCTCATAGAGGGTGTCGCCTCAGTCGCCGTCTCGCTCCTTGGCTTTGTCAGTGCACTCTTGCTCAACATCTTGCGGCCATCCTGGTATGAGCGCCTGATTGCCCGCATTGGAGTTACCCGACCGGCGCGACCGAATGACATGGTTGTTGCCGGCCTCGCGCGGACATTCCAAAACATTCGCCTCTTCAAGAGCCTTACAACGCTAGAGAACATTCTTGTTGGCATGCACACACATATGAAAGGGTCACTACTGGGGGCAATCTTCAAGCCAAAATCTGTTGTTGCTGAAGAGGCAAAGGCAGAGGCGCGCGCACGTGAGTTGCTTGCCTTCGTGGGCCTTGAGGGGATGGAGAATGAGCTCGGGAAGAACCTTCCT
The DNA here is from genome assembly GCA_937864085.1 of uncultured Chloroflexota bacterium. GTDB lineage: Bacteria > Chloroflexota > Limnocylindria > Limnocylindrales > Limnocylindraceae > Limnocylindrus. The sequence continues at coordinate 190 of CALMIH010000135.1, read as the reverse complement.
TACGGCAAGCAGCGCCTCCTGGAGATTGCGCGAGCGCTCGCTGCTGAGCCGAAACTGCTCCTCCTTGATGAGCCAGCCGCCGGCATGAACCCGAAAGAGACAGAAGAGATGACCGCGCTCATTCGTCGCATCCGTGACGAGCTCGGCGTTACCATCCTTTTGATTGAACATGACATGCGTGTAGTGATGG
>CALMIH010000134.1 GCA_937864085.1 uncultured Chloroflexota bacterium | reverse complement strand
CGGCAAACGTGACCGGCGTCTTGTTCGCCACGAACATCTTCGCCTTGCTCTTGCCGAAGCTCATCGCCTGGTTGTTCTGGCCCTGCGCGCTGCGCATCATGAAGATGAAGAGGCCGCCGATGAGAAGGACTGGAAGTAAGGCGCTCAAGAGGAGGCCCATCAGCTGCCCGGACTCATCTGGCGCCTTTGCGCCGAAGGTGATGCCCTCAGGGCTCTGTCCACCTGCGGTCGCTGCGGCAAGCAGATCGTTGTAGACATCAGTCAGCTGCGTAGGCACCTGCACCTGATAGTTCTCGGGCGGCGTGCCGCTGAGCGTGATCGTTAGGGTCTGATCCTGCTGGACCACAGCGTCAACACGCCCAGACTTCACATCGCTGAGGAAGGCGGAGTAGCCCTTGCTTGGCGCGGGGGTTGGCGAGAGGAGGACGCTGCCAAGGAGCAGCACCGTTCCAAGGAGGAGCATCAGCATCACGGCACCGTTACGGAAGGACTTCGGGATCACTAGAACCTCCTCTGCTCTCTTACTGCGCTTGACGTTGGTAGCGAGGGCAGGAATCGAACCTGCTACCAAGGGCTTATGAATCCCCTGCTCTACCGGTGAGCTACCCCGCCATGCACGCTCGTACAGGATACCGAACCCACGCCCGCGGCGCACTTCCCCATCCAGCACGCCTCCTCGACTCAGGTAGGCTCCGTGCATGCTCCACGTGCTGATCCTCTGCCACGGCAACATCTGTCGCTCACCGCTCGCCGAGGTGCTCCTTGAGGCGGCGATCGCCGCCGACCCTGAACTCGCTGGCCGGGTAAGCGTCTCAAGCGCTGGAACCTCCGACGAGCACGAGGGTGAGGGGATGCACGAGCACAGCGCGGCGCTGCTCGCTCAACGCGGATTGCGAACGGAGCATCGAGCGCGCAGGCTCACCCCTGCGCTGGCGGAACGACAAGATCTGATTCTGGTCGCCGATCGGTTCAACCTGCGTGACGGCCGCGCGATCGCTGCCGCAACTGAGCAGAAGCCAACGGTGCGGCTCCTGCGTGACTTTGATCCGCAAGCTAGGGGGGAAGATCTGAACGATCCGTGGAGCTATCCGATGGAAGCATACGAACGCGCTGCGGAAGAAATTTCAGCGGCGATCCCAGGAATCTTGGCGGAGTTGCGCCTGCGCGCCTAAGCGCTTCTAGAGCTCTACCTACTTGAAGGAGAGGATCGCCTCAACCAGTACCGCATCGAAGCGATCCGCATCCACTCCAACGGCTACGTCAACATCTGCCGCACGGTTTCGCTGAACGAGACGATCGCCGTACCAGTCGGTGATTGTTCGCCCGCGAGCGAGGTCGCCGAGCTCAACATCTACTGCCGCATGCACGAGCGCAAGAAGGTTTGGCACGGCGAGATGCGCAACGGCAACAGCATCGTGCACAGCGGAGGCTGGCCAGTCGTACCGATCCTTATGGAAGATCGCGTAGAAGCGAAGCAGATCGGCAAAGATCGTTGCAGGGAGCGTCCCCGCGGACTCGAGGCGCTTCAGCGCCGCCTCGCCAGTCAGTGCACGGTGTGTGGCGTCGAGGCAGACCATGGTGATCGGGATCCCTGCAGCGAAGACGATCGCCGCGGCATCTGGATCAACATACGAATTGAACTCTGCAGAGGCGGTGACGTTCCCCTCTCCGATTGCACCACCCATCCAGCAGATGTGCGCAATCTTCGGTTTCAGCTCGGGGTGATCGCGTAGCAGGATCGCGATGTTGGTGAGTGGTCCGAGTGGGACGAGCGTCACCGGCTCTGCCGACTCACGTAGCAGCGTTGCGATCAGGTCAACGGCCCCCGCCGCATGCTCAACACCAGACGGCGCAGGGAGCTCTGCTCCATCAAGGCCTGAGTCACCGTGGACATATGGGGCGACCCAGAGTGGGCGAACGAGCGGAACATCGGCGCCAGCGGCAACGCGCACCTCGTTTGCGCCAAGTAGGGCCAGAGTGCGGCGAAGGTTCTCATAGGTTTTTGGCAGTGATGCGTTGCCAGCAACGGCCGTCACGCCGAGCACCTTCAGCTCTGGGCGGGCGAACGCAACGGCAAGCGCCATCGCATCATCGTGGCCCGGGTCGCAGTCAATGATGATCTGCAACGGCTTCGCAACGGTGCCGAGCGGTGCACGGCGTGGTGAAGGCGGGAATGGCGTGGAGAGCGGCAGCGGATTCGGCTTCAGGTCGCTCATGGCAGCTTTGAGTAGATGTCTACCATCTCGTTTGCGAAGCGCTGGCTGTCAATGGTGAGTCCAACATCGCAGTTCGGTTCAATCTTGTCGCGCTTGAGCCGATACGGATTCGCGTCGCCGATCGTGCGCCCACGTGCTGGCCCCTGCGTCGCATCTACCACCACGTGATAGCGCGAGAC
>CALMIH010000133.1 GCA_937864085.1 uncultured Chloroflexota bacterium | reverse complement strand
CCAGCCACGCTGGCGCACCCAACGGGATGAGGCGCCGCTACAGGCGAGGCCAGACGCCATCATCAGGCTTGCCACCATCAGCGAAGCGGGTGCAACCCGTGCTGGTGCAACGGCGACGACTGCCCCGATCGCCGCGCCATGTGCGAGCAGTGCGAGGAGGAGTGAGCGCCGCTCACCGAGTCGCACCACCACACCGCGCAGCCCAGCGCGCGCATCCAGCACACGATCAGCGAGACCATTCTGCAGCGCGAGACCCGCGCCACCCGGAATCGCAGCGAGTGAGAGGCCAAGGATCGGCGCTGGAGCGCTGAGACCAGCCGCCGCCCAAGCGAAGAGCGGAATGATGCTGACGCCGAGCGCAAACGGGAGCCATGAGAGCGGCGTGTTCTTCACGCCAGCGTTGTATGCAAGACCGAGCGCGGCACCAGCGGCGGCAAGAGCAAGCGCGAGCGAACCGAGCTGAGCTGCAGCCAACAGACCGCAGCTCACCCCAACGGCGGCAATCACGAGCGCAGCTCGCGCTGGTACGGTGCCGATCGCCAACGGCTTCTCTGCGCGACCAGCATCACGGTGTCGATCAAAATAATCATTGAGCGAGCCGATGCAGGCGTGGATCCCGAGCATCGTTGCCGCGGCGAGCGCTGCCTGGTCTGCTCGTGCTCCCGCAACGGTGGAGAGGGCGGCGGCGACGGCGGCGTTCAGCAGCGTTGGGAGGGGGTGCGCCAAGCGCACGAGCGCCGTGACCTTCGTGACTCCACTGCTCATAAGGAGAGCCTAGCCTCCTGCTATCCTCTGCGCGATGACACTACAAACCCCCGCAACACCAGGTAGCAGCCTCGCCCCAGCGATCAGCGTCCACGACCTAGTCAAACGCTATAAGGGGTCGGATCGCAACGCCGTGGACGGCGTCTCCTTTGATGTTGCGCAGGGCTCACTCTTCGCCCTCCTCGGGCCGAACGGCGCGGGGAAGACGACCACGATCAGCATTCTCACCACCACCCTCGCCGCAACCTCTGGCAGTGTCCAGATCGCTGGCGCCGATCTTGCGCACGACCAGGCGGAGGTGCGCCGCCGCGTTGGCATCATCTTCCAGAAGCCGTCACTTGATCGCGCGCTTACCGGCGAAGAGAACTGCCGCTTCCACGCCGCGCTCTACGGCGCATACGCGTATCGTCCCGCCTTCTCGCTGATGCCAGAGGAGTACCGCGACCGTATCGTGCAGCTCGGCGCGCTCGTCGGCCTTGAGCGCGAAGATCTCTTTAAGAAGATTTCCACATATTCTGGCGGCATGCGTCGCAAGTTGGAGATTGCGCGATCACTCCTCCATCGGCCGCAGGTGCTCTTCCTTGACGAACCAACCGTTGGCCTTGACCCTGAGTCGCGCCGCTCCGTTGCTGGATATCTCGATGCAATCCGTCGCAGCGAGAAGACGACGATGGTCCTCACCACGCACTACCTCGACGAAGTTGAAATCGCCGATCGCGTCTGCATCATCGACCGCGGCAAGATTGTGGCGAACGGCACACCTGCCGAACTTCGCACTGGCACTGGCGTGACGCGCGTTGAGCTTGAGGCGGTGGATCGTGCCGCACTTGGCGCCGAAGTGCAGCGGCTCGGCCACACGCCGCAGCCAATCTCAGCAGGGTTCGCCGTTGAGGTGAGCGGCGCAGAGACGGCGCACGGCCTGCTTCGCGACCTGAAAACGCCACTCACGCGATTTGAGGTTCGCAGCCCGAGCCTTGAAGACGCCTACCTAAAGATCGTTGCGGCAACCGCAGATGATCGCGAAGAGTCGCCACTTGATGACGCACCGCGCAGGGGCTTCCGTCGATGAGCATCCTCCCAACAACGGGCAGCGCCGCGAGCGGCGTCTCGCGCGGCTTCAGCATCCGTCGTGAGGCGGCGGCGGCCGGCGCAATTGCCGCACGCGACGTTACGAAGCTCCTCCGAGATCCGATCCGCCTAGTCGGCGGACTCATCTTCCCTGCGCTCTTCATTGGCGTCCTCGGCGGCGCATTCGCCTCAAACTTTGAGTCTCCAGGAATCGACCTGCTCCCCTTCATCTTTGCGGGGCAGCTGGCGCAAGGCGTCTGGCAGTCCGCAGCACTCGGCCTGATCTCCATCCTTGAAGACCGAGAGAACGATTTCAGCCAAGAAATCTTCGTCGCTCCAATCGGGAGGCGCACCATCTTGGCTGGGAAAATCCTCGGTGAATCGCTCGTTGCCTTCCCGCAAGCGTTCACGGTGATGCTCTTCGGCATCGTGCTCGGCATCCCACTCACCCTTGCACAGGTGTTTGCGCTGATCCCCGCGCTGGTCCTCGTCGCCATCTTCGGCGCTTCGTTCGGCGCACTGATCGTCAGCCTCTTGCCGAATCAGCGTTCAGCCAACCTGCTCTTCCCATTCGTCTTCCTACCGCAATTCTTCCTGGCTGGATCGTTCAACCCGATCCGCGATCTCCCCTGGTACCTAGACATTGCCAGTCACATTGCGCCACTTAGGTACGCGGTGGACCTGATCCGTGGCGCCTACTACGGCTTCCCGAACGTGGCGGTCCTCTCTGATCCAATCTGGAACGTGGGTCTCATCGCCATCCTGACGGTGGTGATGTTGAGCATCGGCACGCTCCTCTTCGTGCGGAGCGAGCGCAACCGCTAATCGCGCTCCACTCAATCATCAGCACCTCGCTCAGAATTACCTTTTTGTGAGCGAGGGGCGGATACTCACGGTGTAGGCGCGGGCCGCATCGTCGGATTCCCCTCGACGGTCCGCTCCAAGCACGGGAGGAGCGGGTATGCGAAACAGCTGGTTCGCTAACGCAGTTGCGATCGGTCGAGTGGTCATTGGAACCATTTTCCTTTGGGCTGGTCTGGAGAAGTTTATCGGTGGCGGTGGAGCCTGGACCGCAAAGGGCTTCCTCGCCTACGGCACGAACGGCAGCCTCGGTTGGCCGTTTGTCACCGGCGAGATCGCCGAAGGCACAATCTTCAACCCAACGCACGATCTCTGGGTATCACTCGCTGCTAATGACGGCGCCATGTCGCTGATCAATTTCTTTGTTCAGTTTGGACAGATTGCTATTGGAGCCGCACTGATTCTTGGGCTTGCGACTCGGTTCGCTGCAGCGATGGGCACACTGATGATGCTCTTCTTCTTTGTGGCGGCATGGGACTTTGCCTACGGCATCGTCAACCAACACCTCACATATGCAGTGGTGACCTTCGGACTTGCGATCGTGGGGGCAGGAAACTTTAATGGGCTGGATGCTCGAATCGCGAAGCAGCTCCCTAACTGGGCACGCGACTACGTTGCATCCGGAGCGCCTGCGAAGGCGGGGGGGCGCGCCTAGCGGGCGCGGAACACGCGACTAGCGCCGGGTGCGGTGATCAGACCGCGTCCGGCCCCCGTCGCAGGCACGAGACCCGTCGGTTCCCGACAGGGTCGAGGCTGATCAGTGAGGGCGTTGTCGCCGAACAGGCGGCAACGCTCTCTCTGCATCTTGGATGGAATGAGCAGCCGCTTGGTGGATTCAACGGTGACGGCACGTCGCCCTCCAGGATGATGCGGTCACGTCGTTCGCGACGGTCAGGCTCTGGCACAGCGGAGAGGAGCGCGCGCGTATATGGGTGCGACGGCTCCTTGAAGAGTTCCGCCGCTGGCGCCGTCTCCACAATCTTGCCGAGGTACATCACGGCGATACGGTCACAGAGGTGCTCCACCACGCCGAGGTTGTGTGCAATGAAGAGATACGAGAGGCCGAGCTCCTTCTGGAGTTCGGCGAGCAGATTCAGCACCTGTGCCTGAATGGAGACATCCAGCGCTGAGACCGGCTCATCCAAGACGATCAGTGAAGGATCAAGGATGAGCGCACGAGCGATCCCCACGCGTTGGCGCTGACCACCGGAGAACTCGTGCGGGTAGCGACGTGCACTCTCTGGTCGCAGGCCGACCATGTCAAGCGTCTTCGCCACCTTCGCCTCGCGCTCTTTTGCCGAACCGATGCCGTGGATGCGCAGCCCTTCGCCGACCGCCTCGCCGATCGGCGTGCGCGGATCGAGGCTGGCGAACGGATCCTGGAAGACGATCTGCGCCTTACGGCGATACGACTTGAGCTGTGATCCGCTCAGCTTGGTGATGTCCGTACCTTCAAAGAGGACCGAGCCTCCCGTTGGCTCAATCAGTCGGAGGATGAGTCGACCAACGGTGGTCTTGCCACAGCCTGACTCACCAACAAGTCCGAGCGTCTCACCAGCACGCACCTCAAAGTCAACGCCATCAACGGCGCGCACCTGACCAACCACACGCTGCAGCGCACCGGCACGCACGGGGAAGGTCTTCGCAAGGCCGCGGACTTCTAGTAGTGGTGCGCTGCTTGCCACGGCGCTGCCGCTTACACCCGCCTTCTCGCTCATCACTTCGCCCCCTTCAGCGCGAGTGCGCCGTGCGCAGGATCGTAGAGGTGGCAGCGCACGCAGCTACCGGTCGCACCGCTATGCGCGAGGAGATCAGGGTGCTGCGAGGTGCAGGCGGCGAGGCCCGTCGCTTCGCGCTGCCCACAGCGATCGCCGAAACGGCATCCTGTGATTGGCTCAGTGAGTGCTGGGACCTGACCAGGAATCACGCGCAGCTGCCCACGCCCAGTGCCCGCGCGCGGGATGGCGCCGAGGAGCCCCTGTGTGTACGGGTGACGCGGATTGTCGAAGATCGCATCGCGACCCTGCTCCTCCACCACCTCGCCGGCGTACATCACCGCCACGCGATCGCAGAACTCAGAGACCACACCAAGGTCATGGGTGATCAGCACGATGGCGGTGCCGAGTCGCTCACGCAGATCGCGCAGCAGCTCAAGGATCTGCGCCTGAATCGTCACGTCGAGTGCGGTGGTTGGCTCATCTGCAATGAGCAACTCTGGTTCGCAGGCGAGCGCCATGGCGATCATCACGCGCTGCGCCATGCCGCCAGAGATCTCGTGCGGGTAGGCATCGGCGCGTCGACCAGGATCTGGAATGCCGACGAGTTCCAGCAGCTCAATGCCGCGCATGCGCGCCGCCTTCTCGTCGAGCCCCTTATGAATGCGCAGCACCTCACCGATCTGGTCGGCAAGCTTCTGGACTGGGTTGAGCGAGGAGTTCGGCTGCTGGAAGATCATCGCGATGCGATTCCCGCGAATCTTCTGCATCTCCAACTCTGTGGCGGTGAGCAGCTCCTTGCCGTCAAAGCGGACGCTCCCGCCCGTGATCTGACCGGGTGGCGTGATCAGGCGCAGGATGGAGAGCGAAGTGACGCTCTTTCCACAGCCAGACTCGCCCACAAGGCCGAGCACTTCGCCGCGATCCACGCCAAACGTTGCGCCGTCTACAGCACGCACCGCGCCGTCGCGCAGACGGAAGGAGGTCTGCAGATCGCGTACCTCAAGGAGTCGATCAGCCATCACGCCCTCCTATCGCTGCAGCCGTGGGTCGAGCGCATCACGAAGACCATCGCCGACCAGGTTGAAGGCGAGCACGGTCATGGTGATCGCAATGCCAGGGAAGACCACGACGTGCGGCGACGAAAAGAGGAGGTTGCGATCGCCACCGATCATGGAGCCCCACTCCGCCGTTGGCGGCTGCGCGCCGAGGCCGAGGAAGCTCAACGCGGCAACGTCAAGGATTGCGCCGCCAATGCCGAGCGTTCCTTGGACGATGCTCGGCGTCAACGCGTTCGGAAGGATCTTCCGGAAGAGGATGGATGCTTCAGAGGCGCCGAGCGCACGGCTCGCCGCAACAAATTCGCGATCACGAAGTCCGAGCACTGAGGCGCGCATCACACGTGCATAGATTGGGATCGCAACGATGCCGATCGCGAGCTGCGTGTTGATCAGGCCTGGGCCGATCACCGTCACGATCGCAATCGCGAGGAGGAGGCTCGGGAAGGCGAGCAGCACATCCATGATGCGCATGAAGAGGTTGTCCACCCAGCCGCCAACGAATCCAGAGACAGCGCCGATCAGTGAACCGAGCACGATCGCAAAGCCAACGGTGAGGAAGCCAACCTGCAGGCTTAGGCGTTCGCCGTGGAGGACGCGCGCGAAGACATCGCGCACATTGTTATCAAGGCCGAAGATGTGTTGTGGTCCGTCGCAGCCGAGAGCGTTGATGCATGGGCCAGCCAGTCGAATCGCACCCGACTCCTTATCAATCAACACGTCGATCGGGCTGTAGCTGGCGAATACGTCTGCGCCGAGCGCTGCGGTGACCAGCACGAGCAGCAGGGCAAGCCCCACGCGTGCGGTGCGCTGCTCCAGGAAGGAGCGGAGTGCGCGTCGGAACGGGGTCTGTGCTGAGGCGTTCATGAGTTGATCCGCACCCGTGGGTCAAGGTAGGCGTAGCTGATGTCAACGATCAGATTCACCACCACGTAGCCAACGCTCACGATCACGGTGACCCCTTGCACCACCACATAGTCACGCGCGGTGATCGCGTCAGAGATGGTGCGACCGATCCCCGCAAATCCAAAGATCGTCTCCGTCAACACCGCACCAGAGAGGAGGCCGCCAAGTGAGAGGCCGACCACCGTTGCCACGGGGAGGAGTGCGTTGCGCAGCGCATGCTTTGAGACCACCTCGCGTTCAGAGAGTCCCTTCGCGCGCGCGGTGCGGATGTAGTCAGAGCCGAGCACATCGAGCAGCGAGCTGCGCGTGATGCGCGCAATCACCGCCATCGGGATCGTCGCCAGGGCAACGGAGGGGAGGATGAGGTGCTTCACCGCATCAAGGAGGTTTCCAAGGTTCAGGGTCAGGATCGCATTGGGGATTGCCATGTTGGAGATGAAGTCGAGCAGTCCGCGGAGCGGCCCCTGCAGTCCAGCAAGCCCCCAGGCAACAGCGATCTCCGTTGGGATCACGCCGGCGGTGTAGCGATTCGCAGGCGGGAGTGCGATCGGCGTCCCCTTCAGCACCACCGCAAAGAGGTAGGCAAGCAGGAGGCCAAGGACGAAGACGGGGATGGAGACACCGAGGTTGGCGAAGATCATCGTGGAGACGTCGGTGCGCGAGTTGCGCTTGGTCGCGGCGCGCACGCCGAGCTTGATACCGAAGAAGGTAGCGATCGTGAGCGAGATCGCCGTCAGCTCAATCGTGGTTGGGAGACGATCAACGATCAGCTGTGTCACCGGAACGCCGAAGCGAATGGAGTCGCCGAGGTCGCCCGTTAGCACCTGTTGTAGATACTTGAGGAACTGGATGGGCATCGGCTGGTCAAAGCCGTAGCGCGAGTTGAATGCGGCGCACGCCGCTTCGGTAGCCTTCTCGCCGAGAAGTGCTCGGCACGGATCGCCAGGGAGGAGCCGCGTGATGACAAAGACCGCCACAAGGATCCCGAAGATCACGGGGAGGCTCACTAAGAGCCGTCGCACGATGTAGGTGGTCATTGCGGTTGAAGTTCCTCCGCTTCGGCGCTAGAAGAGTACGCCCCCGCCGTCACCCGAAGGTGGCGACGGGGGCTTCCGTTACTACCACCCGAAGGTGGCAGTAACGGAGTGACTCATTCTGCTGGCTTGGTGCAGGCGTCGGTATTCAAGAACCCCGAGATGAGGCTGAAATACTCGAACACGCTGGTGCGGCCCTTGTGCAGTGGGTTTGCGCAGTCCCAGACCGAAGCAAACGTATCAACCACGTCAGTGGCATCAAACGTTGCGCCGTTGTGGAACTTCACGCCCGTGCGCAGGGTGCACGTCCAGGTGAGCAGATCCTCAGAGGCCGTGCAGGCTGTCGCGAGCAGCGGCTTCGTAGAAGCCTCACCCGTGACGAAGCCGAAGAGGCCTTCGCCGATCTGGCCGCAGACGCGGAGTGACTCGCCGTCCGTCTCGTCCATGCAGTAAAGCCCACCAGGCTCACCGTTCTGGATCCACACGAAGGTGTCGTCCCCGTCTGAGCTCATCACCGAAAGCTCCTCGTTGCCGAGTGGCGACGAGTGGGCGCCCGTGATGCTCGCCTTAAATGCAAGAGCTGAACCGCCGTGAGCCACTGGGATCATCGGAATGTTCGTCTTCAGTGCATTGTTCGCCTCGGCGTAGAGCGCAGCACGTGTTGCTGCATCAGCCGTTGCGCTCGCCGCCATCAGTGGCTCATAGACCGCTGCGATTGGGGCGCCGAACTGTGGCGAAGAGTTCTTTCCGAAGTGATAGTCCAGGAAGTTCGTTGGGTCTGGATAGTCCGCACCCCAACCGAGGAGGTGCAGGCCCTGCAGGGTCCCAGCGCTTGCAGCGTCGAGATATGCCGTTGACTCCACCACAGCAATGGTGACGTCAATGCCGATCTCCTTGAGCTGCGCCTGGATGTCCGTGGCGACCGTGAGTGGGACCGGTAGGTACCCGCGCACAACGTCACGATACGAAAGCGTCGTCTTGAAGCCGCTTGGGTATCCTGCATCGGCTAGCAGCGCCTTCGCTGCGGCGATGTCCTGCTCGTACCAAGCCTCGCCTTCGCAGGCGAACTCAATGGTGCACGGCGTGAAGTGGCTCGCCACCTCTGAGCCGCCTGGGTAGAAGTTGTCGATGATGCGCTGGCGATCAAGCGCCAGGGCAACCGCCTTACGAACCTCAACCTTCTCGAATGGATCACCGGCGATGCCGGAGTTCATTCCGAGATACATGGTGTTCAGTGCAGCGCGCGGGATGACCTGCAGCGTTGTGTCTGCAGTTGCGCCAGCAATGTCCGTTGGCGCAAGGTTGTCAATGCCGTCAGCTGTGCCAGCCTGAAGGGCGAGCAGTCGCGCTGCGCCCTCTGCCTGCCACTGGAAGACTGCGGTGCCCGAAGTGGCGAGCTGTCCCCAATAGTCAGCATTGCGCTCAAGGACGATCTGGGAGCCCTTCTCCCACGCCTTCAGCTTGTATGGTCCCGTGCCGTTTGGCGCGTCCACAATGCTCCCATCCGCAGTTGCGGTGGTGAGGTAGCCGGAGTCGTTGATCTGGTAGTTGGTCAGTGCCAACTTCTGGATGAACGCCACGTCTGGTGCGCAGAGCTCAAAGACGACCGTTGAGGCGTCCGTTGAGGTGATGCGCTTGAAACCGTAGCCGTCGGCGCAGTCCGCTGGGCCGGCCTCTGGATATGCCTTCGCCGCGAAGGCGATGGTGTCGGCAGCGGAGCTCGAAGAGCCACCACACGCCGCAGCAACCATCAGGAGAGCGGCGCCGATCGCGCCGATCCGTAGGTTCTTCATTGCCACTCCTTGGTTATCACTAGCAAAGGCGGCCCGCGCCGCCTCCCCCTGCGGAGCATCCGCATTACGGGCAAGGATACTTGACGGCACCCCCCTCCGACCAGCGGCTCCCACGTATGATTCGTGCGTGACGGACCCCTATTTCGCCCTCCTCCCGCTCGGTTTCTTCTTGGTCGCCCTCCTCTACTCCTCCGTCGGCCATGCGGGGGCGACGGGCTATCTGGCCCTAATGGCCCTGACTGGGGTTGCCCCCGAGGTGATGCGCCCCACGGCGCTCGTCCTCAACCTCGCCGTTGCCTTCATCACCGTGGTGCGCTTCTCTCGTGTCGGTCTCCTCCCCTGGCGCCTCCTCGCCCCACTCCTGCTTGGGTCTGTCCCCGCCGCCTTTCTTGCCGGGAGTCTGTCGATCCCTGATGCGATCTACCGTCCGCTGCTCGCCGCCGTACTGATCGCCGCCGCGATCCGACTTGCCGCTCGAGCAGGACGTGACCTGACATCAGAGCGTGTTGCGGGCGCACCGCGCACGCCTGTGTCAGCACTTGTTGGCGGCGGGATCGGACTCCTTGCTGGTGCAACAGGGACGGGTGGTGGGGTCTTCCTGACGCCACTCGTGATTGCGCGGCGCTGGACGACCGCGCGGGCTGCGGCGGGGCTCTCGGCAGGATTCATCTTGGCGAACTCGCTCGCTGGACTTGCGGCGAAGCCGGCGTCGCTCGCCCTCCTCCCGAGCACGCTACCCGTCGCACTCCTCTGCGCCGCTGCAGGGGCACTGATCGGGAGTGAGCTCGGAGCGCGCAGGGTTGGACTTATTGGGCTTCGCCGCCTCCTCGCGCTCGTGATGCTGATCGCCGCGTTGCGCCTGATTGCGGGTTAGCACTACTCTGTATCCCATGCGGGCCGAGCATTGGCCGCAACATTAGGGAGGTACTTGTGGCAGTAGCGAAGCGAGCTCGCGCGGGCACGGCGTCCGCCGCTCCACGTTCTGAGGCTGTGGCAACGACGTTTGCCAAGATCGCCCCAGCGCGTGCAGCGCAGTTGTTCCGTTGGAATCGAATTCTTACCGTGCTTCACGCGATCCAGGCGATCGTGATCATTGCGATCAGCCCAACTGAGGCGGCAGTCCGATTTGAAGGCACGTACCCAGTGTCAAACATTGTTGATGGGCAGTTTGCTGGCCTCACCGCCGCAAAGGAGCTGCTCTTCAGCTTCCCACTGGCGTACCTGGTTGCCGCCTTCTTCGGCCTCTCAGCGCTGGCGCACTTCCTTGTGGCATACCCACTACGGGAGCGCTATGAGGGCTGGTTGGCGCGGCAGTTTAACCCGATGCGCTGGGCGGAATATGCGCTGAGCTCCACGCTGATGATCATCGGCGTAGCCTCGTTGAGCTTTATCACCGATGCTGGCGCGCTCATCGCGATTGCCGTCTGCAACGCGTCGATGAACCTCTTCGGCTGGTCGATGGAGGAGGCGAACATTGGACGAAAGAACGTCCAGTGGAGCCACTACATCTTCGGCTGCATTGCGGGCATTGCGCCTTGGATTGCCATGTTCACGACGGTTGGGCTCTCGCTTGCAAACTGGCCAACTGGCGTTGGACCAAATGGTCGCAGCCTTGAGGAGTTCAAGCCGGTGCTGATCGCGATCTATGCGAGCCTCTTTTTCTGCTTCAACATTTTTGCAGTCAACATGGTGCTGCAGCGCCTCCAGATTGGACGTTGGAAGGATTATCTCCACGGTGAGCGGAGCTACATGATCCTCTCGCTCGTGGCGAAGACACTCCTCGCCTGGCAGGTGTGGACCGGCGTCTTCATGCCAGCAAACTAACCGCGCAACACGCGTAAGCACGCGAGGGGCTCCGTTTCGCCGCCAGGCGGGACGGAGCCTCACGCTTTGCTCGGGAGGCGTAGCATCAGCGCATGAGCGAGAGTGAAGAGACGAAAGATCCAGGACTCACCTACGCGGGCTATCTGCGCCTCGATGAGCTACTCAGCTTGCAGACACCACGCTCTGAAGAGCACGACGAGATGCTCTTTATCGTCATCCACCAGACCTACGAACTCTGGTTCAAGGAGGCGATGCACGAACTACGCGGCGCTGCGGCCGCGCTCGGCGCTGCAGATACTTGGCGCGCCGCACACCGTCTCAGCCGCGTCCGGCACATCCTGAAGATTGCGGTCGCGCAGGTTGACGTGCTCGAAACACTGACGCCACTCGAGTTTGCCTCCTTCCGTAACCGGCTCGCCACATCGAGCGGCTTTGAGTCGGCGCAGTTCCGCGAACTGGAGGCGCTCCTCGGCGTCCGTAATCCGCGCCTCGCCGATCTACTTCCAGAAGCGGCGGCGCGCGAGCGCGTGCAGGCCGCGGCGAAGCGGCCGAGCCTCTGGGATACGGTGATCGCCTGGCTTGCAGCGAGCGGCCACGCCGTTCCAGCGCAGCTACTGAAGCGCGACTACGCCGAGCAGTACGTGGGTGACGAAGGGTTGCAAGAGCTGCTCCTGACGCTTTATCGCGCTGGCGGCGAAGTTGCATCAATGATGGAGCTGCTCGTTGACATTGATGAGGGGCTGCAAGAGTGGCGCTACCGCCACGTCAAGATGGTGGAGCGGACGATCGGCCGAAAGTCCGGCACTGGCGGATCGACTGGCGTTGAGTACCTTGCGGCGAGCCTGCACCGCCCCGTCTTCCCTGACCTCTGGGCGATTCGCAGCAGGATGTAGCGCCAATGGGAGACGCATCGAAGATTGATGACGCGCGCCTTGCGCCCCTCTTTGCGGCGGAGGCGGAACGATTCACACTCGCTCACCCGCGTGCCGCAGCACTCGCCACGCGCGCCGGAGAGAGCCTTCTTGGCGGTGTCCCAATGAGCTGGATGCAACGCTGGGCGTCACCGGTCCCACCGTACGCCGTCTCCGCGCGCGGTGCGCAGATCACCGATGCAGATGGCCAGGTCTATCTGGACTTCGCGCTTGGTGACACGGCGGCGATGGCGGGCCACGCCCCAGACGCACTCGCCCGTGCGATGACGGCACAACTTGAGAACGGCGCAACGACGATGCTCCCCTCTGAGGCGGCGATTGACGCCGCAGAAGAGCTGACGCGCCGCTTCGGCCTCCCGCTCTGGCAGCTCTGCCTCACCGCAACAGATGCGAATCGCTTCGTCTTACGGATCGCTCGCGCCATCACAAAACGCCCGAAGGTTCTGGTTCATAACTGGTGCTATCACGGCACCGTTGATGAGACGTTTGCGATCGCACGACCGAGTGGAGCTGCGGGCGCAGCGCAGACGCGGCCCGGGAATACTGGACCCCAGGTTGATCCAGCAACAACAACGCGCGTGGTGGAGATCAACGATCTTGCGGCAACCGAGGCGGCACTCGCCGCCGGTGATGTGGCGGCGATCCTGATCGAGCCTGCACTCACCAACATCGGCATCGTCCTTCCCGAGGCTGGCTATCACGCCGCGCTGCGGAAGCTCGCAACCAGATACGGAGCGCTCCTGATTGCCGATGAGACGCACACCATCTCCATGGGGCCAGGCGGCGCAACCGCCGCATGGGGGCTTGATCCAGATCTGCTCGTCATCGGGAAGGCGATCGCTGGCGGCCTCCCTGGCGCCGCGTACGGCATGCGGCGCGATCTCGCCGAAAAGATCAGCGGTGAGTTGCAACGCGACGAGATTGATACGGGCGGCATTGGCGGCACCGTCTCAGGGAGCGTCCTATCAGCAGTAGCGATCCGCACCACGCTGCGCGAGGTGCTCACCGACGCGGCCTTCCCGGAGATGATCGCGGGGGCGAACCGCTGGGCGGATGGCGTTGAAGAGGTGTTTGCGCGACGCGGCGTTGGGTGGAGCGTGACGCGACTCGGCGCGCGTGCCGAATACCACTTCACGCCAGAGGCGCCGCGTAGTGGTGGTGAGGCGGCTGCGGCGGTACACCATGAGATGGAGCGCTACCTGCATCTGCACGCACTGAATCGCGGCATCATCATGACCCCCTTCCACAACATGGCGCTCTTCTCGCCAGCAACGCCGCGCAGCGCCGCAGATCAACACAGCGAGACACTTGATGCGGCGATCGCCACACTTATTGAAAGTGGCGCGCTCGTCGTCTAAGAGACGCGGGTGGTTACCAGCAGATAGCGCTCAGGTAACGCGACGTTTCTCCGTAAAGCGCGGATCGTCCCAGCTCTTGGTCGTCAGAATCTCGGCGAGCGCATCAACTGCTCGATCAATTTCGGCGAAGCTGAGATAGAGCGGCGAGAAGCCGAAGCGCAGCAGGTTCGGCGCACGGAAGTCGCCAATGATCCCGCGCGCAATCAACGCCTGCATCACCGCGTAGCCCTGCTCATGCGTGAACGAGACCTGACCGCCACGCACCGCAGCGTCACGTGGTGAGGCAAGCGTTAAGCCGAGCCCCGCACAGCGAGCCTCAACCTGCGCAATAAATCGACTCGTCTGGAGGGTGGACTTCGCGCGGACCTGCGCGATGGAGATCTCCTCCCAGATCTTCATCGACTCATCGAGTGCGGCGAGGCTCAGCACCTGCTGCGTCCCCGTGATGAAGCGACGAATCCCTGGAGCCGGCACGTACTCTGGCGTGAAGGCGAACGGGTCTTTGTGCCCGAGCCAGCCGGCGAGTGGCTGCGCAACACGATCCACGAGCCGTGGCGCAACCCAGGTGTACGACGGTGCACCAGGACCGCCATTCAGATACTTATAGCCACAGCCGATTGCAAAGTCTGCGCCACTCGCGTTCAACTCAACGGGGATGATTCCCGTTGAGTGCGAGAGATCCCAGACGGCAAGCGCACCCACCGCATGCGCCGCATCGGTGAGCCGCTTCATGTCTCGAATCAGGCCACTCTTGTAATCCACCTGCGTGAGGACGAGCAGCGCCGTTCGCTCATCAAGAAGTTCCGCCGGATCCTGGCCCGCCGCCGCCTGCCGAATCTCAAGGTCTGGGCGCAGCCCTTGCAGCCCCTCAAGGATGTAGAGGTCTGACGGGAAGTTGCCACGCTCGGTCACGATCACGTTTCGGCCCGGCTGCAGCCCGAGCCCCGCCGCAACAACGCGGAAGAGTGAGATAGAGGTGGAGTCGCCCACCACCACTTCGCCCGCACCTGCACCGATCAGCGGTGCGATGCGATCGCCGACGCGCATCGGCATCTCGTACCAGTCGGTGTCATTCCAACTGCGGATCAACCCCTCGCCCCACTGCTGCTTCACCACTCGATCAATCCGCTCGGCAATACCCTTCTGAAGTGCGCCAAGCGAGTTGCCATCGAGGTAGATCACGCCACTAGGAATGGAGAACGTATCGCGCAGCGATGCGAGCGGATCCGTGGCATCAAGAGCCGCCGCGCTCAGCGGCGCCTGCTCACTACTGACGTTACTCATGCCGCTATCGTCCCACGGCGGCGCGCTGCAGTGGGATCCCGAGCAGCTCGAGCGCGTCGGCGTAGAGGCGACCGTGAGGATCGGCGAGCTCGTCGAGCGCATCAAAGTGATCGCGCCCGCTGAGGGTTGCGCTGTCGATCGCGCTGAGGCTTGGGCTCCAACACTCAAGGAGGAACGCCGCGTTGCGATGAAACTCTTCAGGCTCCTCTTCGCCCACGCGAATCTTCACCGGCACGTCGTGGAGTGGCGTCAGCAGCGCTGGGGAGAGTGCCGCCGCATCCGCTTCACTCATGCGCACCTTCTCGTTCACGTAGCTCTCCGCGATCGGCCCAAGGTCATACGCACCGCCAATAAGGAGGAGTCCTGCGGCGGTATAACGAGGAGCCTCTAGGGTGAGCGCAGTAAGTTGCGTTGCGGCAAGGTGTGCGCCGGCCGAATGGCCCGCCAACACGATGCGCCTTGGGTCGCCCCCCATCCCCGTCGCGTTGGCGGCGATCGTGGTGAGTGCGGCGGAGACTTCGGCAACGATCTCGCGAAGCTGCACAGCTGGCGTCAACGTGTAACCGATCGATGCGTAGATCGCGCCAGCATCCGTGAGCGCTACCGCTGGTGCGGCGGCGTAATCAATCGAGAGATCCTGCCACCAGCCGCCATGCAGGAAGGCGAAGATCGGCGCGCCTCTCCGCGCACCACCAGGGGCACCCTCCGTGCGCGGCAAGAAGCACTCAATGCGATTAGATGAAGGTGCCCCATACGCGAGCACTCGGTGACGGTTGCCCATGATTGCAGCACGGGCCGCTTCGGTCCCAGACTTGTACGACTGGATGCTGCCGTTGAAATCGTGTGCGGTGCGACTTGGGGAGTACTGCTCGTTGAGCCAGGCGATCCGTTCGCTACTGGAGTTCAATCGGCCCCTTCCTAAATGATGTAAAGAAGCGAGAAGAGCAACACCCAAACCACGTCAACGAAGTGCCAATAGATTGATGTTGCTTCGACCATGTCATGGTGTTGTGCAGAGAATTGTCCGAGGCCGCCGCGGTAGAGGCACACTCCAAGCATCAGCACGCCGCCGAGCACGTGGGCTCCGTGGAATCCGGTGAGGATGTAGAAGGTCCCACCAAACGTTCCATCAGCCACTCCGAAGCCGAGCTGGGTGTAGTCATACAGCTGGCCGATAAGAAATACGATTCCGAGCAACACGGTCATTAAGAGTGCGCGATTCATCCCAACGCGATCGCCGCGACGAATGCGCCAGACAGCGATCTGGCAAGTCAGCGAGCTGATGAGCAGAAGCAGGGTCATCAATGCAGGAAAGAGCGCCTCCTGCTGCAGAAGGAATGCCTCGTTACCTTCTGGTGGCCACACATCAGCAGATGTGCGCAAGCTGAAATATGCGGCGAACAGACCCCCGAAGAACATGATCTCCGAAACAATAAAGAGCAGCATTCCGAGAACCGGATTGCCGAGCCCCTTCTTTCCGTGACCCGCGGCGCCGTGGGCGGACGAACCGTGGTCGCTCAACGCCTCAGGCGTGTTCTGTTCTGCGGTGGCGAGGCTCATTTATGGTCGCCTCCTGATCGCCCGTGACGCGCGTCAAAGAGTGGGCGCTCAGAAGTGATTGCGGGGAGCCGATCAAAGTTCCAAGCCGGAGGCGGCGATGAGGTGGCCCACTCCAGCGTATTCCCCTCCCATGGATCTGGACCTGCATCCTTCCCGTTTCGCAACGAGATGTAGATATTCCAGAGGAGCGGCAGGGTGCTGATCCCAACGAGGAATCCCCCAACGGTTGCGGCGAGGTTGAGATCATTCCAGCCAGCGGTTGGCGAGTAGTCCGCAATACGCCGCGGCATCCCCATCAGCCCAAGGGAGTGCATCGGGAGGAAGGTGAGGTTGAGGCCAACCATCGCGATCACAAAGTGCAGCTTCCCGAGTCCCTCATCAAGCATCTTTCCAGACATCTTTGGGAACCAGTAATAGAGTCCGGCCATGATCGCCAAGAACGATCCGCCGAAGAGCACGTAGTGGATGTGCGCAACGATCCAATACGTCGCGTGGATTGCATAGTCAACCGGCACCGACGCGCTGAAGACTCCATTAATGCCACCGATGAGGAACATTGAGAGGAAGCCGAGCGCGAAGAGCATTGGCGTCTTTAACGTGATCTGTCCGCGCCAGAGCGTGGCGATCCAATTGAACATCTTCACGCCAGTTGGGACTGCAATGAGAAACGTCATGACAGAGAAGAACGGCAGGAAGACGCTCCCTGTCGTGAACATGTGATGTGCCCAGACTGAGAATCCAAGCGCGCCGATCCCCGCCGTGGCAAACACGAATGCCCGGTAGCCGAAGAGCGGCTTTCGGCTAAACACTGGGATGATCTCAGAGATCACGCCCATCCCTGGGAGAACCATGATGTAGACGGCCGGGTGGCTGTAGAACCAGAAGATGTTCTGCCAGAGGATGGCTGAACCGCCGGTGGTTGGATCAAAGAAGCTCCCGCCAAAGTTGCGATCCACAAAGAGCATGATGAGTGCGCTTGTGAGCACTGGCGTCCCCATCAAGACGAGCACGCTAGTTACGATGATCGTCCACACCATGATCGGCATGCGGAAGAGCGTCATGCCAGGAGCGCGCATGCGGAAGACCGTCACGAGGAAGTTCACCGCGCCAAGAATGGAACTCGTGCCAACGAGGACAACGGCCATGATCCACAAATTCATCCCAGGGCCGGGGCTATACGTGATGCTGCTGAGTGGCGGGTAGGCGGTCCACCCTGCGTCAGCCGCACCACCCAAGAAGAATCCTGATGCCGCAATCAGTCCAGAGAACGGGATCATCCAGAAACTGAGCGCGTTGATGCGCGGGAAGGCCATGTCCGCCGCTCCAATTTGCAGCGGGACGATGTAGTTTCCGATGCCAGCAAGGAACGGAATGATCACCCAGAAGATCATGATGGATGCGTGCATCGTAAAGAGTTGGTTGTAGACAGACTCGTCCATGAACTGCAGACCCGGTTGAGCAAGCTCCGTGCGGACACCGAGTGCAAGAAGTCCACCGATCGCCAAGAAGATGAACGAACTGATGGT
>CALMIH010000132.1 GCA_937864085.1 uncultured Chloroflexota bacterium | reverse complement strand
CAACCGCGTCATCGACCTCAACGCCAATCCGACCAAGGAGTGTCGCCGCAGCAACGAGCGCCACCGCCGTCTTCCCGGTTCCAACGTCGCCCTGGAGGAGTCGCAGCATCGGCTCTCCTCCCTGGAGATCCGCCAGGATCGCGTCAATTGCCGTCTCTTGATCGCTCGTCCACTCAGACGCTACGCCTCCTGCTGCGCCTGCCGCGGCGCCAACGGTGAGTGCCGAACGGATCGCAGACTCAATCTTCGTTCGCTCGGTGGTGCTAACCAGCATCTTCGGCGCGCTCCCGCGCGCGCGTCGGCGACGGCGGCGTACCAGCGAGAGCTGCACGGCGAGGAGTTCATCAAATGCAAGGCGGCGGAGCGCCGCATCGCGCTGATGAAACTCGTGAGGCCAGTGCGCCTCCTCTATTGCGGCGGCGAGCGTCATCAGGCCATGACGCGCGCGGATCTCCGCAGGGAGCGGGTCGGTCAACGCAGCGCCGAAGCGATCAAGCAGCTCGCGCACCGCGCGGCGGAGGCTCAGCGCCGTCACCCCTTTCGTGAGGCGATAGATCGGCACGATGCGTCCTGCATTGACCGTCTCTCCCCCCTCAACCGGGCTGAACTCAGGCGCCTCAAGCTGCACCCGCCAGCCGAGTGCCTTGACGCGACCAGAGGCGACGATCTCAAGGTTCGGGGTGAGACGGCGCTCAATGAATCGACGTCCGTACCAGACCGCGTCAACAGCGCCGCTCTCATCAGCAAGGGTTGCGATCGTGCGTTGCACCCCACGTCGCCAGGTCTTCTCCACGCGCAGGTCAACCACGCGCGCACGAACCGTTGCGGGAGCTCCAGCGGTGAGTTCTCCTACTGGCGTGATTGCACGACGGTCTTCGTATCGACGTGGAAGATAGAGGAGAAGTTCAGCGACGCTGGTAACGCCTAAACGAGCGAGTCCACGGAGGAGGCTTGCCCCGCCCGGCAGGTTGAGCCCCTTGAGCGGCAGGCCGCTCGGATCGTCGCTCACTCCAGGCTCACGAGTACCCGCTCAATTGGCTGCTCGCCACGCGCGAGCTCCACCTCAACGCCGCTAATCGCACTCCGTGCTGCATCCGCCATCCGCTCTCCGGCCGCCTGATCAACATCAGCGCCGAGATAGAGGGTGAGGAGTTCGGCGCGCTCTCCACTCAGTGCCTTCGTCAGCGCCGCAAGATCATCTCCCCCTGTGGCAATGATGCCGTCAACTGGATCAAGCGCCATCACCTCGCCTGAACGCACGCTCACCCCTTTCACCACGGCGTCGCGGACCGCTTCAACGATGCGGAAGGTGCGTGCCGTTGTCCTCGCACTCTCAAATCGCTTCGCCGCCTCATCTGCAGGGAGTGACGGGTCCCATGTCAGGAGCGCCGCAATCCCCTCTGCGGCGTTGCGAGTAGGGACAACGGTCACGTTTGCCGCGACCAGATCCGCCGCCTGGCGGGCGGCAAGGACAACGTTGCTGTTATTCGGAAGGACGATCACATCCCTCTTCCCCGTTGCGCTGATCGCAGCGGCGATCTCTGCCGCAGATGGATTCTCCGTTTGGCCGCCATGAACGATCTGCGCGGCGCCGGCAGACTGCATGATTGTTGCCAGCCCGCGACCAGCTGCTACGGCAACAACCGCCGTCCCCTGCTGAAGCGGCGTCGGTGCGGCCGCTGATGATGCGCCAACTTTGGTTGAAAGATCGGTAAAGGCTCCATGCCCAGTTGCCCGCTCTGCACTCTGCTGGTCCAAGTTTTCAATCGTGACTCCGCGAACCTCTCCATGAGCGATCCCATATGCAAGGATCAGATCCGGTTGCAGGTTGTGGACGTGCACCTTGCAGGTCTTCGCATCTCCAGCAACGAGGACACTCTCGCCGAGACCCTCAAGTTCGGCACGAATCTTCACAAGGTCGAGCGGTGCACCACTTGCACGCAAGATGTAGACGGTCTCATAGCCATACTCGCTCGGCTCGCTCGCGCTAGTACCTTGCGCACTCGCTACAGGCGGCATGGTGACTGGTGTTGCTGTCTTGATGCCCGCATCGCCGTCATCACCATTGGCAGACGGCACAACAAATGGAACGTCGGCGATCCCTTCAAGGATGAGCTGGAGTCCGGCGCCACCAGAGTCAACAACGCCCGCCTCCCGCAGAACGGCAAGCAGGGTTGGCGTCTTATCAACGGAGACGCGCGCCGACTCTGCGATCTTCAAGAGGAACGGGCGTAGTTCGGTGGCGCTTTCGATATCGGCGAGAGCGCTTGCCGCCACCTCGCGCGCAACGGTGAGGATCGTCCCCTCGGTTGGCGTAGCAACGGCGCTGTAGGCGTGCAAGACGCCAATCGAGAGAGCGTTCGCAATCTCTGATGCGCGTGCGCGCTTACGGCCACGGACCGCCTGCGGAAGACCGCGCAGGATCTGTGAGAGGAGGACGCCAGAGTTGCCTCGCGCGCCGAGGAGCGCGCCGCGCGCGACAGCTTCGCTGACCTGATCAATCGCTGTGACCCCCGCGGCGAGGGTCGCCTCACCCTCAGCGATCGCCGCCTTCAGGGTGGCGAGCATGTTCGTTCCGGTGTCGCCGTCAGGGACCGGGAAGACGTTGAGCGCGTTCACCTCTGCAACGCGCGACTCAAGCCGCTCGGCCCCCGAGCGGAGGGCGGCCATCAGCTCAACTCCATCCCAGCTCTTCCTACTCATCAGGCCAGCCTCATGCTCGGGCCAGGGGCGCGCGCACCAGAGGCTCTCCCCTCCGTGCGTAGATGGCACCATTCGGCATTCCGACCTCCCTCAGCCTCCTTGGCCAGCCTCTCGGCGTTCCTGCTACGATACGGCACGATTGGCGGCGCGTCCCTAGCGGACGCCCAACTGACAGCAAGGAGAGCATATGGCCCGCTTCTGCGTCCTCTGCGGCAAGGATTCGATCTCTGGGTTTAACCCCCAGTCGGTCGGGATGAACCGCGTCCGTGCACACCGACGCTTCCGCGCCAACCTGCAGCCCACGATGGTGCTCTCTGGCGGGACAACCAAGCGCGTACTCGTCTGCACCTCCTGCCGCCGAACGGCAACCAAGGGCGCCTAAGCCGCTCTCCGCTACGCCTTCGGGCGGAGCGACGCAACCGCCGCCCCCATCTCTGGCGCACTGAATAGTGCCGTCCCTGCAACCAGCACATCGGCACCCTGCTTCACCGCGTCCGCAGCGGTGCCAGCCTTAATCCCGCCATCAACGTGAATCGGTCGCGTCGCCCCTAAGAGCAAACGGAGCGCAGGAATGCGCGCCGCAGCCTCAGGCTGATATGACTGGCCGCCGAAGCCAGACTTCACCGTCATCACCAGCGCAAAGTCGAGCTGCCCCGCAAAGGCGGAGAGCGCATCAACTGGTGTCCCGGGATCTGCGGCGAGCCCAGCGAGCGCGCCAGCGCTACGAATTGACTCAAGGGTTGCAGCGTGGGGCTCCGGCGCCTCCACATGAATTGCAACCGTCTGGCAACCAGCCGCCGCATAGCGGGGTGCCCACGTTGATGGGTTGCTGATCATCAGGTGCGCATCAAACGGCAGCTTCGTCACGCCACGAAGCGCCTCAACGGTTGCCAAGCCGAAGGTGAGGTTTGGCACGAAGTGGCCATCCATGATGTCGAGATGAATGCGATCGACTCCCGCGCGCTCCGCCTCTTGCACCGCCTCGCGCAGCGCGCCAAGGTCAGCATTCAGAATGCTCGCTGCGATCTGTACGCGGCTCATAGCGCGTCTCCTCCGCCGAGCGGATCAGACGGGGCGAGCGGCCCTGAAGGTGCGAGTGGTGTCGGTGAACGGCGTCCCTGCAGTGCTGCGGCACTCGCAACAACAAGCAGCTCGCGACGGCGTGCCACTGCGGCCGGTGGCGGTGTGCCAGCACGCTCAGCGGCGAGTTGCCCGCAGGCGGCGCCCGCCTCGCGCCCACGATTCCTCCGCACGGTGACCGAGAGGCCAGAGGCGCGAAGCTGTTCAGCGATCTCCTCAATGCGCTGCGCGCTGCTCTCCTGCCACGGGGTGTGCGCAACGCTATTCATTGGGATCAGATTGACGTGCGAATCGCTACCACGCAGCACCTGTACGAGCGCCGCCGCATCATCTGGGCGATCGTTAATCCCATCGATCATCGTGACCTCAAAGGTGGTGCGACGCCCCGTGGTCCGTGCATGTGCAGCGGCGGCCGTCACCACCTCTTCCACTGGCCACTTCCGATTTAGTGGAACAAGAAGATCGCGCAGTGGGTTGCGCGCGGCGTGAAGTGAGACCGCAAGAGTCACCTGTGGTCGCACCTGAGCGAGTCGGTTGATTCCTGGAACGACACCGCTCGTAGAGACAACGATGCGGCGCTGTCCAATCCCGCCGCGGAGCGGATCAGTGAGCCCGTCAATAGATGCAAGGACGGGGTCGAGGTTCTGTAGTGGTTCCCCCATTCCCATGAAGACAACATTGGTCAGCTCTCGACCCTCGCCACGAAGGATCTGCCGAGCGAGTCGCACCTGGTCTTGAATCTCACCGGCGGTGAGGTTGCGGGTGAAGCCGAGTTCGCCGGTGGCGCAGAAGGGGCAACCAACGGCGCAGCCCGCCTGGCTCGAGACGCAGATGGTTGCACGCTCGCCGCGCCCACGTCGCGGATCTGGCGGATAGCGCATCAGCACCGCCTCCACCTTCGCACCGCCGCTCAGCGTGATCAGCAGCTTGGTGGTGGCGCCGTCTTCCACGTCCTCGCGCTCGACCGTCTCCGTTGAGTAGAAGCGTGCCACCGCGGCGAGCGTCTCCACGACGAAGTCGCGGTCGCTGGTGGCGTCGAGCGAATTGGCCGTGACGCCGTCGAAGCCCAGCTCGGCCGCCGTTGCC
>CALMIH010000131.1 GCA_937864085.1 uncultured Chloroflexota bacterium | reverse complement strand
GAGGCTGCTGTCGCCGCTGGTCGCCTCGCTGAGCGTCTCGGCGTGCCGATCCGCGTGGTTGAGGTGGAGGGGGACGCTTCGCGTATGCTGATTGCGGGGACAGACCGCTCAACGCTCTCCTTTGAGGTGGCGGCGGCGGCACTCGTTCCACTTGACCCCATTGAGCGACGTCGTCGCGCGGATGGCGTCCTCGCCCTCCTCGGCCGCACCGATCGCTCCGCGATTAGTGACGCACTCGGAGACCTTGCCGATGCGCCGCTTCGCGACCGAGACGATGAGCGCGAACAGATTCGTGCCGCGGCGACCGTCGATGCGCTGCGCCGACTCGGCGAGGCGCTCAGCGGAGAGGATCTCGGCGAGGCGGAGACCGATGCTTCACCACTCCTGGTCATTGGAAGTGCCGCGAGCCTCATTGCAACCGGGGCGCTCCCGCTCACCATCCTTGCGCCACTGATCGCGCCGGGACGCACCAGGATCCTCCTTGAGCCGTATGGCGTCTTCGCAGCGCTCGGCGACAGCGGACTCGACGACGAGCGCGCCGCATCGCTGCTCGGCTCACTCATGAGCGACCTGCTCCTCCCTGGCGGCGATCTCTTCCTGATTGACGGCGGCGCAGGAGACGAGGTGACCCTGCAGATCAACGGCGAGCCGCAGGTGCTCCTCCGCGGCAGTTCGCTCGTCCTTCCACTGCGGAGCGGGGAGTCAACCGAGATGGAGCTTATTGCGAGTGACCTGCAGCTGCGCACAGAGATGCACGGCGGGATCAGTCGCGCCGCGGTGGTCTTTGGCGATGCGCAGGTTGATCTGAGCCCCGATGCGCAGAACACGCTCTCGGCAGCAGCAGCTGCAGCGGTCGCCGCCGCACCCATCCCTGCGCCAATCCATCTTCTCCCAGTTGGTGGCGGTGCGACGGGGCATCGGAGCGCGCGCCTCCTCCTTGGTGACGCAGTAGAGGGCAACGTGCACTTCAGTGAAGCCGAACCGGATGCAGATGGTTGGGAGTCGGCACGTACCGCTGGGCTTCTCGCCATCGTGCAGGCATCGCCAGAGACGGTGCTTCGCGCACGGGCTGTTGGTGTTCGTGGCGTGATCGTCTGCGGGCTGAGCGATGGCGAGCGTGATGCGCTCGCCGCCTCACTCGAGCGCCGCATTGCCGCGGCGGTTGCTACGGAACCGTTCGGACTCCTCATCATGACCTCGCGGCGAATGAGTGAGAGCGGCCAGAGTTCGGTGACCGCACTCCTTCGTAGCTTGCATGGTGGCCGCGCCACACTCAGTGCTGAGCCGATCGGCCTCTTGATGGCGAGCGCCTCAATGCCGCCAGAGGCGAGCGTGGCGCAGGCTGGTGACGTGCGCGTTATCGGTGGTGCCTTTGAGAACCACCTCGGCACCTGGGAGGGCCTCGCCGATCCACGTGCGGATGATCCGCTCGGCGCGGTGCGAATTAACGGGGTCCTACGCGCAATCCCACTCGGTGACCTGCAGCGCATCACCGCGTGAGCGCGCTGAACCTCACACTCTCTACGCTCGATCGGACGCAGCAGTTTGGCGCACTCCTTGCGGGGCTACTCCAGCCGGGCGATCGACTCTTCCTTATCG
>CALMIH010000130.1 GCA_937864085.1 uncultured Chloroflexota bacterium | reverse complement strand
TTGAATGCGGCACTCGCAAGCGCCGCCTGATCAAGACTCCCGTCAGGGCTCTGTGCGGCTGGTATAAGTTTGGCGATTGAATCCCTAAGAGGACCTGCCTGGTTGCGCGCCTCTCGCAAGGCCTCATCCGCGTTGAAGTAGTGCAGAGCGCCACCAAGATCTCGTGCGAGCGCAGCATCAGCCACGAGCGCGCGGGCGACACTGCTCTTCCCAGCTCCAATCGCTCCTGCGATCCCGATCGTCTTCATCGGACGCCCTCCCCTTCGAGTTGTAGCCACGCCTCTTCCGCCGCCAGTAGTGCAGCGGTCACATCGGCGAGTTCACTGCTCACGCGTGCGAGATCAGTGTACGAGGCGAGCACCTGTGGATCGAGGAGTGCGAGCTCAAGCTGGGACTTCTTCAGGCCGTAGCGCTCAAGATCCGCCTCAACGGCTGCACGACGTCGGCGCGCCTGCTCCTTGCTCAACTTCGCCACTGGCGCTGCTGGCGCCGCTAGGACAGCCTTCTTGAAGGCAGGTTTCACTACCGCAGGCGTCCCTGCAGCCGCCTTCGGTGCCCTAGCGCCAGAGCGCCCCGCCGTCGCCACATCATCTGCGTCAGCGGCGGTCCAGCCGTTGGCAACAGCGGCACGCCAGGCGCGCCACCCGCCATCGAACCGAACCACTCGCCCATCGCTCACGATCCAAAGCTCCGTGCAGATGCGCTCAAGAAGTCGCCGGTCGTGACTCACCAGCAACACCGTGCGCTCACCATCCAAGAGGAAGCGCTCAAGAGATTCGCAGGCGTCAACATCAAGATGGTTTGTCGGCTCATCAAGGAGGAGCAGGTTTGATGGGAGGAGCCCAAGGATCGCCAACTCAAGTCGACTCCGTTCACCACCGGATAGGACGGCGACCTGCTTATCAACATCACTGCCACGGAAGAGGAAGCGCGCCAGATGCGCACGCGCCTCGCCGAGTTCAACTGGTACCGCTGCGCGCAGTGCCTCAATCACCGTTGTCCCGTGCAACCCTGCCGCACGAACCTGTGCGAGATAGCCAGGGACGACACCAGCTGTAACTTGGATCTCTCCACTGAGCGGCGGGAGGATCCCAGCGATGCTCTTGAGGAGCGTCGTCTTTCCAGCGCCATTCGGCCCCACGATCCCAATGCGCTCTCCGCGGCGCAGCGCAATACTGCGCGCCGTTGCGATTGTGCGCGGCGCCGGCTCTCTGTACCCGACGACCGCCTCAACCAGACGCACCGGCTCGGCGGGTCCGCGACCAGCACCAGCGGCGGAGATCGCCAGTGCTGCGCGACGCTTCGGCGCCACCACCGGCTCAATCGCCGCGAGGCGCGCCTCATGCTCGTGCATCTTTCCGTACTTGCGGTGACTCCGATACGTCTGAATAAGCTCCTTCTCCCGCGCGATCTCTTTCGTCCTTCGCTCAGCATCTCGGTCAGCATCTTCCTCTTTTGCCTCCCGCTGCTGAGAGTACGCCGAGTAATTCCCACGGAATCGTGTGACTGTGTGGTTCCGCACCTCCCAGACTCGATCGACGACTGTGTCGAGGAAGGCACGATCGTGGCTCGCTACGATGAGCGCCCCTCTCCGTGCGCGAAGCGCACCTTCAAGCCACTCGATCGCCTCTACATCCAGGTGGTTCGTTGGCTCGTCGAGCAAGAGAAGGTCTGGATCTGCGATCACCAGTCGTGCAAGGGCGACGCGCGTCTGCTCACCACCAGAGAGGAGCTTCGGCGACTCGCTGTGGCGCGCAGTTGGGAAGCCGAGGCCACGCAGTGCCGCGGCGACGCGATCATCAATCGTGTAACCCTCAAGCGCATCAAATCGCTGTCGAGCCGCCGCATACTCTGGGCTTGCCGCACCACCGCCAATCTCAGCAGCGTGCAGCTCAGCCGCAATGCGGGTGATCTCCTCCGCCCCACCGCGCACCGCCTCGGTGAGCGTTGCCGCCTCGAGCAGTTTCGGATCATGTGAAGACTCCTGCGCGAGTACCTCAATCCGAACGCCGCGCGCACGTTCCACCTTGCCGCCATCCGGCTCCTCTCGGCCGACCATCATCCGCAGTAGCGTGGTCTTCCCTGCGCCGTTTGGGCCAACAAGTCCGATTCGCTCGCCAGCGGCAACGCTGACGCTCACGTCGCTCAGAATCGTGACGGCGCCGATCTCACGACCGATGCCGGTTAACGTCAGCAGGCTCATACGCTCGTACCGCTCCGTACCGCGCGTCGACGTGCTGCGGCGCGTTCGGCCGACGTTGCACCAACCGTTGCCGCCTGCAGCCCCTCACTCCAGCGCGGTCCCCTCCGTTCAAGTGCCCCCCCGCGCATCGTTGCGGCAGAACCGGCCGCCCTCCGGCCGCGAGGCAGGGGTTGGCAGTGAGGACAGTAGTGTGTCCCGCGACCGCCGAGCGTCGAGCGACGAATCGGCCGCCCGCAGCGCAGGCACGGTTCGCCACCACGCTGATAGACGGCGAGTCGCTCTTGCATGCTCCCGTCGCCATCTGGTCCCGTGTAGTCATCAATGGATGAGCCGCGTGCCGCGACCGCTTCGCTCAGCACACCCACGATTGCGGCATGAAGCAGCGCAACCTCTGCTGGTCGCAGCGCTGCGGCAACGGCGAGCGGGTGGAGCTGCGCACGCCAGAGCGCCTCATCAACATAGATATTGCCGAGACCGGCAAGGAAGCGCTGATCAAGGAGGAGGCTCTTCAGCCGTCCGCGTCGCGGCGCAAGCATCGCCTGGAAGGCGGCGACGGTGAAGGTCACCTCGCCGGCCTGGACGACGCCGTCCGCGATCAGCGCGTCGATCTCGTCGCGACGTGCATCGACGCCCTTGACGATATCGTCGAAGAAATCCGGATCGGCGTCGATATATTCCGCCTCCTCGATCGTTGCGCCCAGCCGGTGCTGATGGAATTCGGTGAGCAGCTGGGGAAGCGGGGTCTTCTCCATTTCCTGCTGGTAAAGGGCCTGAATGGCGGCGAGGCGCGCGGCGGCGCGGGCTTTCGAGCGGGACTTGGCGGTTGGGCTAGGCATGGCGCGCGCATATAGGCGCGGTCGCCCGGCGCGTCACCCCCCGGCGAGCCGGTTGTTTCAGCCCAGCCTTCTGGCCACGCTGGCAGCGTGCGCGGGAAGGCCTTCCGCTTCGGCCAGTGCGACTGCCGCGGGACCGATCGCGGCGAGGCCGGCGGCGTTTTCCCAGCCGATTCAATGTCTTGTAGGTAGCCCAACAGGATTTAGGGTGCCCGTGACAGTGCGGCCCCCGATATGGTATCCGGGGGCTCAATCTG
>CALMIH010000129.1 GCA_937864085.1 uncultured Chloroflexota bacterium | reverse complement strand
GCAACGCCGCAGGCGATCGGTAAGTTTGGCGACGCAATCATTAAGGGTGGCGCAGATCTGCTGGTGATCCAGAGTCAGGTCTCATCAGCGCGACATATTGCCACTGGCTACGCGCCGCTCGAACTTGCCGACTTTGTGAAGCGGAGCAGCATCCCCGTTGCGGTGGGGAACACCACCAACGCCGAGGCGGCGTATTCACTGATGGAGCAGGGGGCTGCGGCGATCTTTGTTGGCGTTGGACCAGGGAACGCCTGCACCACGCGCGAAGTGCTCGGCATCGGTGTGCCGCAGGTGACCGCGGTGAGTGATGTTGCTGGTGCGCGTGATGCCTATATGAAGGCGACCGGTCGCTACGTGCCAGTGGTGGCCGACGGTGGAATTCGTAAGGGTGGCGAGATCGCCAAGGCGCTCGCCGTTGGTGCGGATGCGGTGATGATCGGTTCGCCGCTGGCGAGGTCAACTGAAGCGCCAGGTGGCGGGTTCAACTGGGGGATGGCCGCCTCATCTCCAACGCTGCCACGTGGCACGCGCATCGAGGTTGGGATCGCAGGGAGCATGGAGCAGATCCTCAACGGACCGTCGCGTGTGACAGACGGGAGCGAGAACCTTGTTGGCGCGGTGCGTCAATCTGCCGCTGCACTCGGCGTCCAGACGCTTGCCGCATTCCGCGACGTTGAGGTGATCTACGCGCCGGCAGCGGCGACTGAAGGGAAGAGCTGGCAGCGTGGACGCTGAAGCTGGCGCCACGGCGAGCGCAGGTGCGCCACCCGTTCAGACGGGCGGCATCCTTGTCTTAGATTTTGGGAGCCAGTTCGCACAACTGATCACGCGCCGGGTTCGCGAGATGAACGTGTATGCGGCGCTCGTGCCATTTGATCTTCCAATCAGCGAGATCCTGGCACGCAAGCCGGCCGGCATCATCCTGAGCGGCAGTCCCTTCTCCGTTTATGACGACGCGGGGCCAAAGCCAGACGCCGCCCTCTGGAGTGCTGGCGTTCCGATCCTTGGCGTCTGCTACGGCGTGCAGCTCATGGCGCAGCAGCTCGGCGGGCGCGTCGGACCTTCAGATCGGCGTGAGTACGGCCCCGCCGACATCAGCATTAGCGGGGCGACAAGCCCACTCTTTGCCGGACT
>CALMIH010000128.1 GCA_937864085.1 uncultured Chloroflexota bacterium | reverse complement strand
GCTGCGGCGCTCCAGGTGCTGAGCCCATCTGGGCCGATCGCTGCGGTGGCAACGTCCGCAAGATTGGCAAACTAATCCCTGCGATTGATGTTTTCCTAGAGGACGGCTCGACTAAAGAGGAGGAGAAGGTGGTGCGCGAGAGCCGCAAGATCTTGGGCCTGCCAAATCTGCGTATTAGCGCAACCGCTGTGCGCATTCCAGTGGAGGTGAGTCACTCCGAAGCTGTACACGTAGAGTTAGACCGAGCGATCTCACCTGTCCGTGCACGGACAGTCTTTGCACAGACAGATGGTGTCTTTGTACAGGATGATCCGTCAACGCATACATACCCACTTGCTGAAACTTCCACCGGTAGTGATGGAATCTTTGTCGGCCGCATCCGTGTTGATGCAAGCGTTGACCACGGGATTGCCTTCTGGGTGGTGAGTGACAACGTGCGCAAGGGGGCGGCGACGAACGCGGTGCAGATCGCTGAGCTGCTCGTACGGGATCGACTCCTTTGGGGAAGCACAGCGCGTGCTTGACGAGCGAGCTGCGGCGCTCGCCGCGCTTGCCGTAGAGATCGAGGCCTGTCGCGCCTGCTCACTCGGGAGTCAGCGAACGCAGAGTGTGCCAGGCGAGGGGAACCCCCACGCAGAGCTCCTGCTTATTGGTGAGGCGCCAGGGGCGCATGAAGATGCCGCAGGACGCCCCTTTGTCGGCGCCGCTGGCAAGCTGCTCGACCTCCTCTTGAACCTGATCGGCCTCCAGAGACCGCAGGTTTATGTCCTCAATGTCGTCAAGTGTCGCCCCCCAGAGAACCGTGACCCAGGGCCCACGGAGATCGCCGCCTGCTCAGGGTTCCTCGAGCGTCAGCTCGCCCTCCTGCAGCCGGTCATCATCGCGCCGCTCGGGCGGCACGCGCTCCGCGCATTCGCCCCAGAGGCGAAGATCTCGGAGGCTCACGGCGCTCCGTTCCAGGGGGAGACGAGGCAGACGCCAGCGGGGACAACGCTCTTTCCGCTGTATCACCCGGCGGCGGCGCTCCACAACGGGGCGCTCCGCCCAACCCTCGAGCGGGACATGGGAGCGCTCTCGCGTGCCCTCCCAGCGGCACGCTCAGCGTGGCGAGTTGCTCGCGGAGGGGCAGGGGAGGCTAGTCTGTCTGAGATAGAAGCGGCGGCGGAGCGAGATCAGCTTCGCCTCTTTGAAAGTGAGGCTCAGTGAATCAACGGAGTCAGCGTCCAGCTGCACGCTCGCAGGGTCAGGCTCAGGGCGGAGGGCGGAGCCAAGGGCGGCCGCAGCCTCGTGCTGCAGCACCCGCGCGTCCCACAGGGCAGCGCGCGGCAGTCGGTCGACGTCCCGATCGAGCGGCTCCGAGTGGACCGCCGCTCCGCCTGATTCCGCTCGGCGGGATGGGTGAGATCGGAAAGAACCTCTACCTCTACGAGTATCAAGAGACGATCATCTTGGTCGACTGCGGACTCGCCTTTCCGGATGAGACCACGCTCGGCGTAGACATCATCATCCCGGACATCACCTACCTCCGAGAGAGGAAGAGCGCGGTCAAGGCGGTCCTGATCACACACGGACACGAGGATCACGTTGGTGCGTTGCCGCACATTCTTCCAGAGCTTCCTGGTGTCCCTGTCTATGCGAGCACCCTCGCACGCGGACTTCTAGCGAACAAGCTGAAGGAGTACAAGGTCACAGCGAACCCGCTGCGACCACTTGATCCTGGCGACCAGATCGAGATTGGGCCGTTCATGATTGAGCCGTTCCGTGTTGGCCACTCCATTCCGGATGCGATGGGCTATGCGATTCATACGCCGGTCGGCACGGTGGTGCACACGGGCGACTTTAAGTTTGACCAGACGCCGGCGGACGGGAAGGCGGCCGACTTTGCGATCCTTGCCCGTCTCGGCGCGCAGGGAGTCCTTGCGCTCGTCTCCGACAGCACGCGCGCAGAGGCACCCGGATATACGCCGAGCGAGCAGGTGGTAGGGCAGGCCTTCCGCTCCATCATCAGCGACGCACCTGGGCGCGTGATCGTTGCCACCTTCGCATCAAACATCGCGCGCATTCAGCAGGTGCTTGATGCGGCGGGGGAGTTCCACCGCAAGGTAGCGGTTGTCGGTCGCTCAATGGAGCAGAACGTTAAAATTGCACGCGACCTCGGCTATCTCACCTTCCCAACGCCGCTGATCGCCAAAGAGGAGATCGGGCGACGGAGCAAGGAGCCGCTCGTGATTGCTACGACTGGCGCGCAGGGTGAGCCAATGGCGGGCCTTGCGAAGATGGCGAACGGCGAGCACCGCAACGTAGAGATTCAGAACGGCGACACCGTGATCGTCTCGGCGTCGCCAATCCCGGGGAACGAGGAGGCGGTTGGTCGCACGATTGACAACCTCTTCAAGTCTGGTGCAAACGTGATCTACCACTCCATCGCACAGGTCCACGTCTCTGGGCATGCGTCGCAAGAGGAGCTGAAGATGATGCTGGCGCTGACCAAGCCGAAACACTTCGTCCCAATGCACGGCGAGATGCGCATGCAGGTTGCACACGGCCGCCTCGCAACGCAGATGGGCGTAAGTCCGTCGAACGTCTTCATTGCTGATAACGGCACGCCGATTGAGTTCTACGCCGATGGGAGTGCACGACGCACCGCACCGGTTGCCCACGGAGCCGTCTTTGTTGATGGCTCGTCAGTGGGAGAGATCAGCGAGATCGTCTTGCGCGATCGTCGCACCCTTGCAGATGACGGCATCGTGGTGATCTTCGCCACGGTGGACGCACAGTCCGGGAAGCCGATCGGTCGCCCAGTCCTTGTCACGCGTGGCTTCCTGAATGGCGATGAAGATAACAAGCTCGTTGAGGCGACGATCGACATCGCGCTGAAGTCAATCCAGCATAAGGGTGACCGGAGCGCGGAGACTGGCCTGATCAAGGCGCAGCTGAGCGAGTCCGTCTCGCGCTTCTTGAATCGCGAGACAAGGCGACGACCACTCGTCGTACCGGTTGTCGTAGAGATCTAACGTGGCACGACGAAGTCGTACCCCCCGAGGTCGTGACGGCGGCGACTCACGCATCGTGAGTGGTGCTGCTGCGCGTACGCTAGTCTTCCTGCTCTTCGCCGTGACTGGCGTTGTGCTCGCGGTTGGCTTGATCCTTCCGGGACGTGGCCTCCTTGCTGATGCGCTGCGCGACGTCCTCGCCCCCTGGTTCGGTGCGGGCCGCTGGCTCCTCCCACCAGCACTGATCACGTTCGGCGTCTGGTTTGAGCGGCGAGCAGAGAAGAGCAGGGCCTCGATCCTCCACGCCGTCCTTGCGATCGCCGCGCTCCCAGCACTCCTCGCAATCATCGAAATCATCTTCCCTGAGCGCGGCGGCCTGATCGGATCGATCGCGGGGAACGGCGTAGCGAGCCTGCTGACACCGATCGGCGCACTTGCAGCGTGGCTCGCCGTCCTTACCGGCATCGGACTGGTGCTCGCAGAGGGACCGGTGCGCAGAGCCTTTGCAGCACTCTTCGGCGGGGCGAAGGCTGGCGCAATCGCAAGTGCCGAGGTGATCGCGCGTGGCGTAGAGGAGCTCGCTGAGCGTCGAGATCAGGCGCAGCGCGAACGCGAAGCACGCGCCGCGGAAGCTCCTGATACTGAAGATGCGGCTGACGAAGAGCGTGCTGCACTAGTAACTGATGAACCGGTCAGTACTCCACTACGTGTTCCGGATGCTGCCGCCGTTCCACTCTCTGCGACGTTTGCCCCGGCACGAGCGCCAGGGACTTCTCTCCGTGATGGCGCATCAGTGAGAGGCGGCGGGGGAGCACGCGGCGAAGAGGGCGATCGTACGTATACGCTGCCAGACCTCTCCATCCTCGAGTCGCGTGCCCCTGCACGATCTGGTGCAGGGATGGATCACGATGCGAATAGCAAGATCATCGTCACGAAACTGGCGAGTTTCGGGATCCCAACGCAAGTGGTTGGGATTAACGCTGGCCCCGTCGTCACACAGTACGAACTAGAACCCGATCCATCCGTGCGCGTCAGCCGCATCGAGGCCCTCTCAGATGACCTAGCGATGGCGCTCTCTGCGCGTTCGATTCGCATTGAGGCACCGATTCCTGGTCGATCCGTTGTCGGCATTGAGATCCCAAACCGTGATAGCCACCTTGTTGGACTGAAGAGCATCTTTGAGGAGGTCGAATTCAAAGAGTCAACGGATAGCCTCATCTTTGCTCTCGGCCGCGATGTTGCTGGCGCCGCACGAGCGACCGATCTCACGAAGATGCCGCACCTGCTCATCGCCGGTGCAACTGGCTCTGGAAAGAGCGTGATGGTGAACGCGCTCATTGCGTCGCTGCTCTTTCGTGCGCGACCGCAAGATCTCCGTCTCATCCTTGTTGATCCGAAGCGCGTTGAGCTCTCCGGATATAACGGCCTGCCGCACCTGCTCGTCCCAGTCATCACAGAATCCGAGAAGGCGGCCGCGGCGCTGCGCTGGACGGAAATTGCCGAGGGGCGCGCGGTCCTCGTGGCCAGCCGCGACGATCACATGCTGTGGGCAAAATCGAATAACGCAGCATTCAAGTCAGGCGCCTACTTTCCGACGCGAAAGAGCACCATCGAAGTCCCGCGCACATCGGTGGCACACAGTAGCAATTGCGTCGACACCTGTCAGACCGAGACGGTTAAGGCGAACGTCTGGTTCGCCAAGGAACCCGCCACAACCCCGGTGACGGT
>CALMIH010000127.1 GCA_937864085.1 uncultured Chloroflexota bacterium | reverse complement strand
TTGCAGGAAGCGCCGCGGGTGCTATTCTCCGCCTCCCCACAAAGGGCCCGAGCGACATCACACCGTCGGTTGGTCTCTTTTCCGGGGCTGTGGGAGGGGTTGGCGTAAGCCGGCCAGCACAGACTCAATCTTGCACCAGGGTGGTACCGCCGACTCCTCGGCGACCCCGCCCTTCTGCCGCAGTGTTGGTGGCGCACACCAACGGAACACAGGGAGGCGCTGCAGGATGGATCGACGACAGGTCTGGCGCGCAGTCCTCGGAGAGCTGGAGATCAGCCTCTCCCAAGCGACTTTCGAGACCTGGTTCCGTCGCACCGCTCTCATTCGCGTTGATGAAGCGAGCAGCACCTTTGTCCTTGGCGTCGCCTCCGGCTTTGCAAAGGATTGGATTGAGGAGCGATATCGCTCACTGATCGCGCAGACGATCGCCAAGATTGTTGGCTACAGCGTCACGCTCACCGTTGAGGTTGTCAGCGAAGCCGAGCTTGACGCGCACGGTGCGCTCGGTTCGCCCAACAAGAGTGTGGCGACCACGCCTGGCCTCACTGCCGAGCCTGATGCTTTGGCGCGCATGTCTGCTTCGCGAAGCGGTGACGCTGTCCGCATCGTTGATGCAAGTGAGCCAACGCGCCCAACAAACCTCAACGCGCGCTACACATTCGCAACATATGTTGTTGGTTCTGGAACTCGCCTTGCACATGCTGCGTCGCAGTCTGTCTCTGAGCGACCGGGTGGTGCATACAACCCGCTCTTCTTGTACGGCGGCACCGGTCTAGGAAAGACGCACCTGTTGCACGCGATCGGCAACGCTGTAATGGAGCGCTCACCGAAGCGCCGCGTTCTGTACATCACTGGTGAAGCCTTCACCAACGAGTTCATCCTTGGGATTCAGCAGGGTGCCGCGGATGCGTTCCGCTCCCGCTTTAGGAAGATCGACGTTCTCCTGATTGATGACATCCAGTTCATCGCTGACAAGGAGCGCACGCAGGAGGAGTTCTTCCACACCTTCAACGCGCTGCACTCGGCCGGTAAGCAGATCGTCATCACCTCTGACCGCACGCCAAAAGAGATCTCGCTACTTGAGGAGCGCCTCCGCTCGCGCTTTGAGTGGGGCCTGATCGCAGACATCTCTTCGCCAGATCTTGAAACGCGCATCGCCATCTTGCGCAGCAAGGCAGAGGAGAGCGGCGTGATCGTTGCCGATGATGTGGTGGAGCAGGTTGCTCGCCGCGTGCAGAGCAATGTTCGTGAGCTCGAGGGGGCGCTGACCCGCCTTGTCGCCGTCGGCCGCCTAAGCGGCATGCCTGTGACCATGGAGCTCGCCGCGCGCGTCTTGAGCGAGGCGGTGTATCCAAACCCAAAGCGCATCCTTGAGCCGGAGCAGGTGGTCGCCGTAGTAGCGGAACACTTCGGTTTAACAGTTGAGCAACTGCGCGGGCCGAAGCGCGACCGCGAAATTGTGGTCCCTCGGCAAATCGCCGCCTACCTCTCTCGCGAAGAGACGGATGCCTCCCTGGTTCGCATCGGCGGGGCTCTCGGTGGGCGCGACCACTCAACCATCATTCACGGGTGCGCCAAGATCGAGCGCGAGATGGGCTACGACGCCGAGCTCCGCCGCGAGGTAGCCCTGCTCCGGGAGGCTCTCCTTCGCCTCGGTCGAGGGGTTGCCTCCACGAACTAGCTTGTGGAGAAGTAGTGGAGAAGTGCCCCGTTTCACTCGTTTTGCGCACAGCTGGGCTTTTTCCTGGGGGCAAGGTGTGGAGAAACGGCAAAAGTTCTCCTCCTTCCTCCCACAAGATTGCCGGCGGGTTCCATTACAGCGAGGCGGGCTTCCCTCTAAAGGAGGGGTTTTTCCACCAGCGGGGCGTGCGGGGTTGATCTTGGCCCTCCACAGGTTCCACACTACGAAGAGGACTACTACGGGATAGAGAGAGATAAGAGACTATTAGCCAGACGCTCTGGTCTAGATGTGGAGGAAGCGATGAAGTTTTCAGTGATCCAGGAGCACCTCGCGCGAGGCCTCTCCGTGGTTGGGCACGGTGTGGCCTCCCGCAACACGCTCCCGATCCTCTCCAACGTCTACCTGGGAACTGAAGACGGTGGGCTCCGCCTTGTTGCAACAAACCTTGAGATCGCCGTCACCCACTGGGTTCCGGCAAAGATTGAAGAGAAGGGGGCAACAACAATCCCTGCCCGCCTGTTGAGCGACGTGGTCAACGGGCTCCCAAACGAAAAGATCGACGTTGAGCTTCTAGCTGACGGCCGTGTTCACGTGAAGTGTGGGCGAAGCGCTTCACACCTTCGCGCCACACCAGCCGAC
>CALMIH010000126.1 GCA_937864085.1 uncultured Chloroflexota bacterium | reverse complement strand
ACTTCGCCATGCTCGTTGCCTTGAGCACCGGCTCAGCGCCCGCCTTCACCAGCACGCCTGGCTTCTCTGCGGGGTGGATCTGATGCACGTGTGTGCGCTGAGTGTTCACGTTGGCACTCATCCCTTGCTCTCCTTATTGCGATCGCCGGCGGCGAGTCGCTTCTCAATGCGATTCTGGACGGTGCTGAAGATGATCGTCAGCGCCCAGTAGATCATCGCGGCGATCATGAAGGTCTGCAGCGTCTTGAACTCCTTCTGACCAACATTACGTGCGCGCCAGACGATCTCCTGGAGCGCCACGGTGGAGGCGAGCGCGGAGTCCTTCAACATCGCAACGAAGTCATTGCCGATTGCGGGCACGATAATCCGGAACGCCTGTGGGGCGACAATGCGCAGGAAGGAGGTTCGTGAGGACATGCCGAGCGCCGCCGCCGCCTCACGCTGGCCGAGCGGGACCGCCTGAATGCCGGCGCGGAAGATCTCCGTCATATAGGCGCCGTAGTTCATGCCGAGCGCGCCGATGGCGCAGAAGATTGGGTCAAGGATGATCCCAACCTGCGGCAGCGCCAAGTACCAGACGAGCAGCTGCAGGAGGAGCGGGGTCCCGCGGAAGAAGCTCACATAGAACGAGGCGAGCGCATTGACGATGGCATTTGATGAGAGTCGCCCGAGCGCTCCAACCGCGGCGAGGAAGGTTGCAAGAACAATCGACGCCGCCGAGACGATCAGGGTGATCCAGATCCCCTCCAGGATGAACGGCGTGGCTCGAGCAATAAAGTCAATCTCTACATTGAGGGAGATAACCATGAACGCGGCCAGGAGGGCAATCAGGAAGCCCCAGCCGAGTCGGAAACGCATTTGCCAGCGGGAGGCGCGTCGCGCTTCGTCGGCGGCTACCGCCTGCGCGAGTGTCCGTGCATCA
Source organism: uncultured Chloroflexota bacterium (assembly GCA_937864085.1). Taxonomy (GTDB): domain Bacteria; phylum Chloroflexota; class Limnocylindria; order Limnocylindrales; family Limnocylindraceae; genus Limnocylindrus. Next base: position 7,134 of record CALMIH010000126.1, on the reverse strand, counting down.
TGCTCCACTAGCGCCTCCTTCTAGATGTCTGAAATCAAATATGTACCCTTGATGTGTTCGGGGGAGCCGCAGGTTTCCCTGCGACTCCCCCAGTGCGTATTCGGCGCCGCGCGCCGAGTTAAGCCTTACGGCTTGCTGATGTCGCGACCGACGTGCGTCATCGCGAAGCCAGAGAGTGTGCCGTCCTCATGCATCTCTGCAACGATCGCGTTCAACGCGTTCAGCATTGACTTCGTCGACGGACCGCTCTTGTCAAGCGCGAACGAGATCTGTCCCGCAAAGTTTGCATCTTCGTTCAAGAAGCGCAGCTTCCCGTCCGACTCTGCAATGGCGTTCTCAATGAACTCACGGCTCTGTGCCATGGCGTCCCAGTCGTTCGTTCGACCAGCAAGGTAGGCCTCAATGCAGTTGAAGTCGGTTGGGTACGTCTTCAACTTGGCGCCCTCTGGTTGTGCGTTGTACTGGACGACCACGCTGCTGTCAGCGAACCCGCCCTCAATCCACGTGCTGTGCGTCGTGCTCTCGCCGGCGCAGATCGTCGCCCCCGCAAGGTCTGCAACGGTCAGTGCCGCTGAGTCCGTTGGCACGAGCAGGTAGCCCGACTCGTAGAAGTACGGGTCAACAAAGTCCACAACAAGTGCGCGCTCTTCCGTCTGGGTCATGGAGCCAATGGAGATGTCCCATCGACCGCCCCAGTTGCCGGCGGTGATTGCAGACCAGTCTGGAGTTGCCCACTCAACCTCAACGCCGAGTCGCTTCGCGACTTCGCGTGAGGTGTCGGAGTCGAAACCGACGTACTCACCACTCGCGTCGATCGATGAATACGGTGGATAGGCAGGGTCCGTCGCCATGACAATCTTGCCAGCGTCGCAAACCTTCCAGAGCAGGGTGCCGGTGACGTCTTCGCCGAGAGCGAGAGCCTCCGCGCAGTAGGAGCCTTCAGGGAAGCGGGCCTCGCCGCTCGCCACAGGCTCAGTTGCGCCACCGCAAGCGCCAGCCACAATGGCGGCCCCAGCGATCAGCGCGAGGAGTGCTGACTTGATTCGCATCGTGTGCACCTCTTATTCATTCCGGCCCGAGCACCCTGCGGGCGCCCGTGCACCGTGCGCAGATCATCGCACCCTGAGCGTGCAGCGCAACCCCCAGTTGCGGAGCGTGCTGCCCTAGGATGCAGGCGTGACCACGCGTGCTGCTCCCGGGGAGATCCAGAGCGTCCTCGGGCCGGTCGCCCCAGGCGACCTCGGCTTCACCCTCCCCCACGAGCACACCAAGGTGACCCTCTGGCATATCCAGGGGCGCTGGGACTACTGGGAACTGATCGGCGAAGAGCCCCGGATCGTTGAGGAGCTCGGCGCCTATGCCGCCGCAGGGGGGCGCGCACTCGTCGACCTGACGCTCGACGGAATCGGCCGCGACCTCTCCCGACTCGCCCGCCTCGCTGAAGCGACGAAGCTTCACATCATCGGCGGGTCCGGCTGGTACCGCACCGCCTACTACCCGCCAGAGGCGCGCATCGACACGCGCACCACCGACGACCTTGCCGACGAGATCGTCCGCGAGTTTATTGACGGCGTCCCTGGGCCGAACGGTCCCGTGCGACCGGGAATCATCGGCGAGATCGGCACAGATAAGCCGTGGGTGACGGCACAAGAAGAACGCGTCTTCCGCGCCGCAGCACGTGCCGCGCAGCGTACGGGCGCGTCGGTCACCACCCATGCGGCACAGAGCGCGGTGGGACTTGCACAACTTGCGATTCTCGAAGACGCAGGACTCGATCCCGCGCGTGTGGTGATCGGACATACCGACTCTTGGCCACGCGCTGAGTACTGGCGCGAAATTGTGAAGCGTGGCGCCACGCTTGAGGCAGACTTCCTGGGGATGAGCTTCACGCCACTCGAGCGCGCTGGCGAACCGAAGGTGATTGAACTCCTGAAGATGTTGCTTGACGAAGGGTATGAGAAGCAGATCATGTTGAGCCAGGATGTCTGTCACGACTCACAACTGCTCTCTTATGGTGGTGGCGGATACACGTATCTGCAGAAGACATTCTTGCCGCGACTGCTCGCGGCGGGAGTCGACCAGAAGACGATCGATCAGATCACGATCAAAAATCCTGCGCGCGTCTTGACGCTGGTGCAACCGAGCGCGTAACGCGCTACTTGCGCGCCGCCACTAAGACACCACCAAAGAGGACAAGCGCGCCCACGAGCTGCCCTGGGGTAGGGATCTCGCCGAAGATGATCACGCCCGCGACCAGGGTCATCAACGGCTGCACGAAGAGGAGCACTGAGCCGACCACGCTCGGTAGGTGCGGGATTGAGGCGTTGATCAACGGGTAGCCGAGCACCTGAGACATCAGTGCGAGCAACGCCAGCCAGCCGACCCCAGGCCAAACCTCTGGCGGGAGGAGTGAGCCGGTCAGGAGCGCCAGGAGAAGCGAGACGGCGATCATGCCCACAGCGGAGTCGCGCAGCATGGTGAAGGGACCAACCGCGGCAGAGCCGGTCGCACTGGTGGAGATGCGACGCGTGATGACGAGGTAGAGCGCATAGAAGGTTGCGGCGCCAATCCCCCAGAGGACGCCAAGTGCCGGGTTGCTCCCTGCAGCGATCACCGCTGGATCTGCCACGCCGTTGACACCGAACGGATCAACGACGCGCGCGAGGAGCAGCAGCCCAACAAAGGCGAGTGGGATCGCGGCGATCGCTCGTCGCGGGGTGCGTTCACCCGCGAGCGCAGCGAAGGCACCCACGATGAAGACCTGCGCGTTCGGCACCACCGTGGCAAGGCCAACACCGAGCAGTGGAATGGAGACGTGGAAGCACTGCAGGTCGAGCGCGAAGAGCCCACCGGCGATGAGTGCGAGCGCGCGGTCACGTGGTGCTGCGCGGTGTCCTTCGCGGCGTGCAAGGAGTGCAAGGAACGGAAGTGCAACAACACCGCGGAAGAGCGTCACGACCGCAGGCGAAGCGTCAGAGAGCTTAGCCAGGGTCGAGGATTGCGAGATAGCAATCGCACCGAGCGCAGCACCGAGCCGCGGACGGCGGGTGGCAAATCCGAGCGGTGCGGCGCGCATCTAGCGCGTGTAGGTCACGCTGCCGTCGGCCGCAACGCTCACCGTGATTGGACGAAGTGCTGTTCGGGCCGGACCAACGATCGCATCGCCTGCTGCAGAGAACCGTGCGCCGTGATTGCTGCAGTAAAAGTTGCCATTCGCCGAATCCCAATCCACGTTCGTCCCTTGGTGCGTGCAGGCGCGCTCAAAGGCGCGGTACGTCCCACCATCTTTCAACAGCACCGCAGCGGTGCCCCCTGCGGAGAAGTTCAGTGCCTGGCCCGGACTGAGCGCGTCGGCGCCCTTAATCACGGCGCCGCTCGTGCCGCCACCGCCGCCACCGCCACCGCTCGCCGACTCGCTCGGCTGCGGGCTCTTCATCTCACCATCATTCTCGTCGTCGTCATCGTCGTCCTTCTCACCATCTTCATCAGACCCAGGGGTCGCTGAAGCTGCTGGCGCCTCGCTCGCGCTCGCAGAGGCACTCGGCGATGCGGCTGGATCGGATCCGCCGTTCTGCGCAAGCAGCCCAGCGAGGCGCGACCGGTCAAGAGTAACGAGTGCGAGAAGCGCAAGGAGTGCGCCGCCGCCCGTGAAGAGGGCCGCGCGTCGCTGTGGGTCATGGCCGCGCGTCACCGGCGCACCCGCGCGCAAGACGCCACCGTCACCAATCGCTGCAAGGGCGAGGAAGGCAACAAGATATGGGAGATCGTTGCCGTAGTAGTACGGACTGACCCCCCACGATGCGGTGAGAGCAAGTGAAAGTGAAATCGCAGCACCAAGCAGCGCGCCGAGTCGAACCCATGAGCCACTGAGGAGCAGCGCGCCGACCAGCACCTGTGTACCCGCCATCACGGCGCCAATTAGTACAGGCTGCCCAACCGCCACGGCACTCACAAGCGGCGCAAGTGGCCCACCTGCCGTGACGAAGAGACGAAGAGTGTCACCAATTGATCCCACGCCATCTGCTTGCAGGAATCGTGGATCAAGAATCACCTTATCTAGACCGGCGTAGAGCATGGTTCCGCCAAGGAAGATCCGCAGCAGCACCGCCGCGGTGGCAACGTTCATCAACGGCGCAAGCGCGCGCTTGAGGCGCACCATGCGCGAGCCTCGCGTTGAGTTTCGTATTGGCTTTTTACTCATGTGCCTAGTTTAGCGCGTGATCAACGATGCAAAGATTCCCTCACAGATTGCGAGTAGATCGCGCGGTGCAAGTGAGACGGAGAGTCCGCGCCGCCCCGCCGAAACCAGGATCTCTGCGTGACCCTCGGCAGATGCATCAATCAGCGTGCGCATGGCGCGGCGCGTGCCGATGGGGCTGACGCCACCCGGAACTGATCCGGTTGCACGTTGCACGGCTTCCGTGCTGGCGAGTGTCGCGCGCTTGGCACCGAGTGCTGCGGCGGCGGCTCGCTCCGATAGCTCAGCGCTGCTCGGCAACACGGCCAGGGCGAGCTCGCCGTCTGTTGCACTCCCCCCTTCAAGGGCGATCACGAGCGTCTTGTAGAGCCGCTCAGGCGGCACGCCGAGCGCCGCCGCGGCGGCAGCACCATACGCTACGCGCGCGCCGCGATGTGCTTCAGGGCCGCTCGGTGCCTCGATCTCATATTCGTGCACGGTGTGCGGCACGCCGTGCGCAACCAAGAGTGCGAGTGCGGGCGTAGATGCGGCGCGCAGATCGCCCATTCGCCAAAACGCCTAGAGGCGCTCGATCACCCAGTCAACGCAAGCGATCAGCGCACTCACGTCATCTGGCTCCACCGAGGGGAAGGTGCCAACGCGGAGGCCGTTCCGCTTGAGCGAGCGATACGGATCAAGGTCCACGATGCCGTTGGAGCGCAGGACGTCGCGCAACAGCGCAGCGTCAATTTTCGCGTCAAGATCGATCGTCACCACAGACTTTGAACGGATCGTTGGATCTTCAACATAGGGTGACGCCCAAGGGCGCGACTCGGCCCATGTGTAGAGCCGACCAGATGATTCCGCACAGCGCGCCGCTGCCCAGCTCAGGCCGCCAGAGGCGTTGAGCCAGTCGATCTGTTCTGCAGCAAGGAGGAGCGTGGCGATTGCTGGCGTGTTCTGCGTCTGATCCTTGCGGCTCTCGCGGATCGCGGACCAGAGCGAGAGCGATCCTGGAATGAATCGCGCCGCCTCCATCCGCTCGGCTCGCACTAGCGCCGCTGGCGAGAGTGCCGCAATCCAGAGTCCACCGTCGGCGCCGATCCCCTTCTGTGGCGAGAAGTAGTAGGCGTCTGCCTCCAGCGGATCCCACGCCACGCAGCCGGCGGCGGATGTTGCGTCCACAATGGTCAAGCCAGCCGCAGGTGCACCAGATACGTCGCGCGGTCTGCGCACGGGTGATGCAACGCCAGTGCTCGTTTCATTCTGGACCAGCGCCCAGGTGTCAATGGATGCGGCCTCGTCACTTCGCGCGACGGCGTCGAGCTCGGCGCGGGAGCCTGGCGCCGCCTCCACCACCAGTGGCTCGCTCAGATGCGGCGCACGCGCCGCGCGCGCAAACTTAGAAGAGAACTCGCCAAAGACCGCGTGCGCCGAACGCTGCTCCACCAACGAGTACGCCGCGAGATCCCAGAAGAGTGTGGAGCCGCCCACGCCGAGCGCAACTTCGTAATCGGAAGGCAGCGCAAACAGGGTTGCCACGCCGCTGCGCAACCGACCAACGAGCGCACGCACGGGGGCTTGACGGTGACTCGTCCCGAGCAGTGCACGGCCGGCTCGCGAGGCGAGCGCATCTACCTGCGCGTCGCGGACGCGCGAAGGCCCAGAGCCGAACCGACCATCCTCAGGGAGGAGGTCGCGCGGAATTCGCAGCGTGCGCGGATCAGTGACCATGGAGTGAAGGGTACACAAGAGCGGTGGTGCGCCCGGAGGGATTCGAACCCCCGACCCTCTGGTCCGAAGCCAGATGCTCTAATCCGCTGAGCTACGGGCGCATGTTCACGATCAGCGTACTGGTCGGGGCGAGAGGATTTGAACCTCCGACCTCGTCGTCCCGAACGACGCGCGCTACCAAGCTGCGCTACGCCCCGACCGATCCCGTACGTCGACGGGAGGGAAGGATAGCCGATGCCTCTCCGCTCACGCTTCTCCGCGTCTCCGGGCGCGGGCGCCCCCACGAGGGGGCATCCCTTCAGCGCCCTAGCCAGGGCGCAACCTGACTAGCGGCCATCAGTCTCGAGGGGAAACCCCGAGGCGGTGGCCTTTCTGGGTGCGTTTGAACACTTCCTTGAGGTGGGAGGTTGACACCCAAAAAGCGCTAATAGTGTGCTAATACTTCCTTGTAAGGATAGCGCCAGAGGGGAGATAACCCTCGGCAATTTGAGGTTCGGAGGTGATTCGGATGTGGCTCAATAAAGCTGATCGCCGCTCACAAATGCGATCACAAGCGGTTCTAGCCCTCACGCTGGCCCTTGTAGCAACCCTGGTCCTGTCTATAGCTCCCGCAAACACCGGACTCGGGGCACGCACAGTCAATGCCACGCACAATGCCGACGGGAGCGGTCACGCGGACCAACAGCCGCAGCCGACACCTAACCCAGGTGGGCAGAACCCAGCTAACCCAGGTGGGCAGCCTGGTCCTGTCGGTCCATGCCCACCACCCTGCGGTGCTGGCGCCATCGGCCAAGTTGATCCAAATCAATTCGCTCAATTCAAGCCCGGTGACATCAAAGCCTTCGACCCCACCACGTTTGGTGGATTCAATGCCCAGCAGGTCGGCAACCTTGATCCAAAGGCAATGGGAGGGTTCAACGCCCAAGGTGTCGGGAATCTTCCACCCGAGGCGATGGCCGGCTTCAACAAGAACCAGTTCCAAGCACTGCCACCAGGGGCGATGCAGGGCTTCAATCAAAACCAGATCGGCCAAATGCCACCATCGGCGATGCAGGGCTTCAACAAGGACCAGATGGGCCAGCTCCCACCCGAGGCGATGGCGGGCTTCAAGCCGACCCAGGTCGGCCAGATGCCGCCAGCAGCGTTCGGCGGGTTCACCCCTGACCAGATGGCAGCCATGCCGGCATCGGCGATGGCGGGCTTCAAGCCGACGCAGCTCGGCC
>CALMIH010000125.1 GCA_937864085.1 uncultured Chloroflexota bacterium | reverse complement strand
CAAGCGTGCCGAACATGCGCGCCGCATAGCCCGGTGCGTTCTGAATGCCAGCACCAACAATAGAAATCTTCGCAACAGACTCGTCAATCTCCAGCGCGCGCGCGCCGATCTCGGCCCGAATCTTCTCCAGCGCGGGCCGCGCGGCGGCAAGGTCGCTGCGGCCACACGTGAATGAGAGGTCGGTGGTGCCGTTGTGTGAGACGTTCTGCACGATCATGTCCACGTTGATGTTCGCCGCGGCGAGTGGATCAAAGATGGACTTGGCAATGCCAGGACGGTCGGGGACGGCGACCATCGTCACCTTGGCAACCTTTGTATCTGCGGCGAGCCCGCGAACCTTATTGCGCTGTTCCACCTGCGTATCCTCCTTGATCTGGGTCCCTGGCTGATCCAGGAACGAACTGAGTACCTCAATGGTGACACCGTTCACCCAGCCCAACTCTACGGCGCGGGTCTGCATCACCTGCGCCCCCTGGTTGGCGAGCTCCAGCATCTCCTCATATCCGATCACCTGCAACTGGCGGGCGTCCGTGACCACGCGGGGGTCGGCGGTATAGACGCCGGTCACATCGGTGAAGATCTGGCAGCGATCGGCACCGAGCGCCGCCGCGAGCGCCACGGCCGAGGTATCTGAGCCGCCGCGACCGAGGGTGGTGGTCTCCGTGCCGCTCACCCCCTGGAAGCCGGCCACGATCACCACACGTCCTGCGGCAACCTCTTCGCGGACGCGCTTCGGCTCAATGGCGGCGATGCGCCCCTTCCCAAAGGTCCCGTCGGCGCTGATCCCCGCCTGTGCGCCGCTGAGGCTGACCGCCTCCACGCCGCGCGCCTGCAGTGCCATGGCGAGCAGTGCCGCCGATTGAATCTCGCCAGTGGCAAGGAGCGCATCCTGTTCGCGCGCGCTCGGCAGCACGCCGCCCGTCACCTGCGATGCGAGCGCGAGCAGATCATCGGTGGTGTCGCCCATGGCGGAGACCACGGCAACCACGCTCTTCCCTGCGGCGCGATCCGCCGCGATGCGCGTTGCAACGGCGCCGATCCGCTCAACGTTGGCAACAGAACTCCCGCCGTACTTCTGGACGAGCAGATCTGACGCGCTCACGTGCCGAACCCCGTGAAGGCCTCAATGCGCACGCCGTCATGATCAACATCAAATCGCACGGCACCGCCGCCAATCTTCGCCGCAGTTGCAACGCCCTCCATGGAGGCGCTGATCGCATCGACGTGTGACACCTCATCCGTAATCGCAAGCACCGCAGATCCTGCGCCAGCAAGACAGGCGCTCACCGCACCTGCGCTAACTGCGGCGGCAATCAGATCTGGGAGCGCGGTGTAGCGCTTGGCGCGATACGGCTGATGCAGACGATCGTCGGCAAGGAGCGCAAAGCCTGTGACGTCGCCAGACTCCAGCGCGGCAACGCCCGCCGCCATGCGACCAGCGTTATGAACTGCATCTTCAAGCGGAACCTTTGGTGGAAGCACGGCGCGCATCTCGCTGGTTGGGAGTCGCTGATCCGGAATCATCAGCACGGGGATGGTTGCATCGGGCACCGCAATGAGGCGCGCCGTCAGTACGCCATCAACGCGCGTGCTCGCCACCAAGCCGCCGAAGATCGCGGCGGCGGCATTGTCTGGGTGACCCTCTTCGTCATCCGCTGCGGCGAAGAGTCGATCGGTCAGGTCATCTGGGAAGAGATCGGCGCAGGAGCCAGGGAGCTCATCAATCGTTCCCGATGCGCCAGCGAGTGCAGCGCCAGCGAAGAGTCCGCCCACGAAGGCGGCGGCGGATGAGCCGAGCCCGCGCGCCAGCGGGATGCGATTCAGCGCCTTGATCTCCAGCGAGAGGCGCTCGCCGTTCGGCACCCCTGCGGCGGCAAGACCGCGCGCAATGGCACCCACCATGACGTTGCGCCGATCGGTTGGGAGTTCGCCGAGCCCTTCGCCCTCAATCACGAGCGAGATATCCCCAGCGGCACCAGGCAGGGCGAAGCCTGATACGCGGACGGTAAGTTCGTTGCGGTAGTCGATCGCCATGCCGAGCACGTCGTAGCCCACGCCAAGATTCGCAATCGTTGCGGGGACGGAGATCGTCACCGATCGTGCAATCAGGCCCTTCAGCTGCTCGTCACTCATCGCAACAGCTCCCTACCAGCCGAGTGCTGCGCGCACGCCAGCGAGCGTTGCATCCGCTTCGCGAATCTCACCGATCAGGCGCGACGCCGTCTCTGGATCCTTCAACCCAAATCCGGTCATCACCGCAACAATGCGTCCGCTGCCATCCACGC
>CALMIH010000124.1 GCA_937864085.1 uncultured Chloroflexota bacterium | reverse complement strand
CGCGCCTCAACATCCCGCTGGCCGCAACCATGGCAATTGGTGACCAACATAACGACCTTGAGATGCTGCTCGCCGCTGGCCACGGCGTTGCAATGCACGGCGCTCCTGAGGCGGTCCAGCGTGCCGCACGCTACCTCGCACCGCCGAGCGAAGCGGACGGCGCAGCGCGAATGATCGAGCGCCTGATTCTCGGTTTGGACGGAGAATAGGGGCATGAGTACTCGGCGCACACCAGAGGAGATCCAGGCGCAGCGTGATCCACGGGCGGATCAGAGCCTGCATGAAGTTGACCCCGCGCTCAGCGCCATCCTTGAGCGCGAAGCGGTGCGTCAGCGCGATCACATTGAGCTGATCGCGTCAGAGAACTACGCCTACGCCGCAGTGCGTGAGGCGCAGGGCACGATCCTCACTAATAAATACGCAGAGGGATATCCCGGGAAGCGCTACTACGCCGGGTGTGAACACATTGACTCCGTTGAAGATCTCGCCCGCACCCGCGCGCTGCAACTCTACCCGGGGAGTGAACACGTCAATGTGCAGCCGCACTCGGGTGCTTCGGCGAACATTGCCGCGTTCGACACGCTGATGAAGCCTGGTGATCCGTTCGTTGCCATGAGCCTTTCTCAGGGCGGCCATCTTTCGCACGGCGCCTCCGTCAACGTCTCTGGGAAGTGGTTCACGCCGCACTTCTACGGCGTGCGTGAAGAGGACGGCCTCATTGACTGGGAGGGAGTTGAGCGCGCGGTTGCCGAAGCGAAGCCGAAGGTGCTGATTGCTGGCGCATCCGCCTACCCACGCACCCTCGACTTCAAACGATTCGCAGAGATCGCTCATGCTGCAGGGGCAAAACTGATGGTGGACATGGCGCACATTTCAGGCGTGATTGCGGCAGGTCTACACCCTTCACCATTCCCGCACGCAGACATTGTCACCAGCACCACACACAAGACGCTGCGCGGTCCGCGCGGCGGAATCGCCTTTGGTCGCGGCACAGACGGCGCCGCCATTGATAAGAGCGTCTTCCCAGGGAGCCAAGGCGGACCACTGATGCACGTGATCGGCGCAAAG
>CALMIH010000123.1 GCA_937864085.1 uncultured Chloroflexota bacterium | reverse complement strand
CGTCTGGCTCGGGGTCACGCCGGTCAGCGGCATGACGGATGGTCGCCTCTCCCCCGCCTTCGGCAGCAACGAGTACTGGCAATACTTCGCGTATAGCCCAAGCACCGCAATCGCCGACCTCGCACGTCACCTGATCCTGCCGGTCACAACCCTTGTCTTAATCAGCGTCGCGGGTGATGCGCGCTACGTTCGACAGAGCGTGATGGAATCGATGGGGATGGAGCATGTGCGCACCGCTCGCTCCAAGGGGCTCAGCAGCCTGCGCATCAATCGCCGCCACATCCTCCGCACAGGACTCATCCCATTCGCCACGAACATTGGACTGGCCTTCCCCTTTCTTGTCTCTGGCGCCCTCATTACGGAGACGATCTTCAGCTGGCCGGGTGTTGGTCGTCTCACGCTGATTGCCATCGGCAATCTTGACTATCCGCTGCTGATGGGGATCCTCTCAATCGGTGCCGCCGCCGTAGCGATCGGCAACCTGATCTCCGACCTCCTCTACGCCGCCCTTGATCCGAGGATTCGCCTGTGAGCGGCGCCGTACGAGATCAACTCCCAGTCTCCGAGAGCCCGTGGCAGCAGGCGCGCAAGCGCTTCATGCAGACACGCATGGGGCCAGCTGGCCTTGCGGTCCTGATCAGCATCTTCATCTTTGTCGTGCTCGGGTCGCTCCTGCTCCCTTATGACTTCTATGTTGTTCCGCAGCCTGACGTCATCAATTTTATCGGTCGGCCACCAGCATGGGGTCGCCCATTCGGCGAGACCGGGATGCTGCAGCTAGATGTGTTGACGCTCGTCGCCAACGGCGGTCGCACCTCGCTGATCATCGGCTTCGCCACCGCGATCGGTTCTATCACCATCGGCACCTTTGTTGGGGTGATCGCGGGATTCATCGGTGGAAAGGTTGACTCATTCTTGATGCGCCTCGCCGACGTCTTTCTCATGATCCCTTCACTCTTCGTCATCCTCTTCCTCGCCCGCATCTTCCAGGGTGAAGGTGGCGGCGGCGTCTGGTCGCTCGTCATCGTCTTTGTTGGCTTCGGCTGGATGGGGCTTGCGCGCCTGGTTCGCGGTCAGGTGTTGGCGATTCGCGAGATGGAGTTTGTTGAGGCGGCGCGCGCGCTCGGCGTTCCACCACTCCGCATTGCGCTCCGACACATTCTCCCGAACGCGATCGGTCCGCTCGTCGTGGCGGCACCGTTTATCGTAGGTGGCGCAATCGTCAGTGAGGCCTTCATCAGCTACCTCGGCTTCGGCGTGAACCCTGCCACCCCAACCTGGGGGAACATCCTCTCCGAGTCGGCAAAGTTCCTGCAACAGGGGAACTGGTGGTGGATCGGATTCCCCGGCCTCTTCATCGTCCTCACCTCGCTCTCAATCAATATGATCGGCGACACCCTGCGCTCAGCGCTCGACCCTCGAGGTCGCAAGTGAGCGGCACCAAGGGGGCGCCGGTGATTGAGGTGAAGGACCTCAACATCTCCTTCAGGACCGCCGCGGGCGTGATCAAGGTGGTGGAGAACGTCTCTTTCTCCATCGGTAAGGGTGAGTGCCTCGCCGTAGTTGGCGAGTCAGGCTCTGGGAAGAGCGTCTCGGCGCTTGCAACCATCGGCCTCCTCGTTAAGGATCAGTCAATCGTCACCGGCTCTGTCATCTTCCGCGGCGAGGAGCTGCTCGGCAAGCCGGAGTCCTACATGCGCAAGGTTCGTGGCGGCGGCATCTCCATGATCTTCCAGGAGCCGCTCTCCGCGCTCAACCCCGTCACAACCATTGGTGAGCAGATCGCCGAAGTGCTAGTGGCGCACGGCCGTGCCGGCTGGCGCGAAGCCAATAAGAAGGCGATTGAGTATCTCGAGCTCGTGGAGATTGCGCAGGCGCCGCAGCGCGTCAAGCAGTATCCGCACCAACTTTCAGGGGGGATGCGCCAGCGGGCGATGATCGCCATGGCACTCGCTGGCGAACCAGAGCTGATCATCGCTGACGAGCCGACCACCGCCCTCGATGTGACGATCCAGGCGCAGGTGCTCGACCTTCTTCGTCGCGCCACCATGGAACGCGGCACGGCACTGATGCTGATCACCCACGACCTCGGGGTTGTGGCTGAGACCGCCGACCGCATCGCCGTCATGTATGCAGGGCAGATCGTTGAAGAGGGCCCCGCTCGCGAGGTGCTCCGCACTCCCGCAAGCCCATACGCACTCGACCTCATCGCCTCGATCCCGTCCTATGCGCGACGTGGCAAGGGACTCTCGACGATTCAAGGCGCCGTTCCGTCACCTGCCAACTTCCCGAGCGGCTGCCGCTTCCATCCACGCTGCCGCTTTGCGGTGAAGGCGTGCGCTGAGACGATGCCGAACCTCGACGCACGCGGTGCCGACCGCTCCGTTCGCTGCTTCCGCGCCGATGAGATTGCCGGGGGCGCGAAGTGAGCGAGCAGCGCGTCGCATCTGGAACGGCGGCAAACCTGCTTGAACTCCGCGGCCTCAAGAAACACTTTCCGATCGGCAGCGCCATCCCGCTAATCCAGAAACGTAAGACGGTGAAGGCAGTTGATGGTGTAGATCTCACGATTGCTCGTGGCGAGACGCTCGCAATCGTCGGTGAGTCGGGATCTGGGAAGACGACAC
>CALMIH010000122.1 GCA_937864085.1 uncultured Chloroflexota bacterium | reverse complement strand
GAGGAGTGTGCCGCCCAATCGCAACAGGTACTTCTGCGGCGAGCTGCTCTCGCCTCACGCTAGACCGTGCTCAGGCCGCTCCGATAAAGAGCGGTGCGAGCACCAGGGTCACCGTGGCGAGCAGCTTCACGAGCACGTGAAGCGACGGGCCAGCGGTGTCCTTGAACGGGTCGCCAACGGTATCGCCCACCACCGCTGCGGCGTGCGCGTCGCTCCCCTTGCCAAGAACCTTCCCCTTGGCGTCCTTAAGTCCACCCGACTCGATGTACTTCTTTGCGTTATCCCATGCCCCGCCGGAGTTGTTCAACACCGTGGCGAGCAGGACGCCGCTGATCGTTCCAACGATCAACATGCCGCCAACCGCCTCGTAGCCGAGCAGAAGTCCAACGACAACTGGGGTGGCCACGGCCACTACGCCTGGCAAGATCATCTCGCGCAGTGCAGCCTTGGTGGTGATGTCGACCACACGAGCGTAGTCAGGGCGAACCTTGTAGGTCATGATCCCTGGCGACTCGCGGAACTGACGTCGAACTTCAACAATGATCGCCTGCGCCGTCTTCCCTACCGCGCGAATTGCGAGGGAGCTGAAGAAGTAGGCGAGCATTGCGCCGATGAGTGCGCCGATGAAGACGTTCACGTCCGCGATGTTCACCGCGTCCATAAGTGGTCGGCCGGCGCGCTCGAGAATAAGGTTGACCTTGTCACGGTATGCCGAGAAGAGGAGGAACGCGGCGAGCGATGCCGAAGCGATCGCGTAGCCCTTGGTGAGGGCCTTCGTCGTATTGCCGACCGTATCCAGGCGATCCGTGATGTGGCGAACCGACTTCGGTGCACGGCTGAACTCGGCGATCCCGCCGGCGTTGTCCGTGATAGGCCCGAAGGTATCCATTGCAAGGATGTACGCCGTGGTCATGAGCATGCCCATGGTGGCCACTGCGGTACCGAAGATGCCGAACTTAGAAACGTCCTCGCCGACCAAGCCTGCGGCGATCGCCGCCTGCTCACCGAACCAGTGCGACGTGAAGATCGCAATGGAGATTGAGACGGCGGTCACGAGCGTTGTCTCGAAACCAACCGCCGTGCCAGAGATGATGTTTGTTGCGGCGCCCGTGCGGCTCGCCTCGGCGAGCTCACGGACTGGGCGGTACGAGCCCGCCGTATAGAACTGGGTGATGTAGACGAACGCCACGCTGGTGGCGAGACCAACAACACCGGCGCCGAAGAAGTAAAGCCAGGCGTCGGTCCCATTGGTCTGGAGCATCACCGCACAGGTGATCGCCATGCCGATGGCTGAAAGGGCCGTGGTGACCCAGTAGCCGCGATTGAGCATGTTCATTGGATCCTCGTCCTCGCGACCAGTGACGAAGAACATCGCCACGATCGTGCCCACAAGCCCGAAGGCGCGCACGACGAGTGGGAAGAAGATCCAGGCCTCTGGGTTCGCCCAACCGGCGGTTGAGGCAATCCCGAAGGCGCCAACGCCGAGGATCATTGCGCCGATATTCTCGGCGGCGGTTGATTCAAAGAGGTCGGCACCGCGGCCGGCGCAGTCGCCCACGTTGTCACCAACGAGGTCGGCGATCACGCCTGCATTGCGAGGGTCATCCTCAGGGATGCCCTTCTCAACCTTGCCAACAAGGTCTGAGCCAACGTCGGCTGCCTTGGTATAGATACCGCCACCGAGTTGAGCGAAGAGCGCCACAAACGAGGCGCCGAAGCCGTAACCAACAATAAGGAACGGTGCCTCAGCCGGATTCGTCAAACCACCGAAGGCGACGAAGACGCTGTAGACGCCGAGCAGTGAGAGGGCCACGACGAGGAAGCCGGAGACGGCTCCGCCGCGCATGGCAACCTGCACCGCCTTCACCACGCCGCCACGTGCAGCGGCGGTGGTGCGAAGGTTCGCCTTCACGCTGATGTACATGCCGATGATCCCGGAGGCCATCGAGCAGATCGCGCCAAAGAGGAAGCTCACGCCGGTGCGGATCCCAAGATCCACGCCGTAGATATCCGTCTCTGCAACCGCCTGAGTCTCGAAGACCGAGATCAGTGCGCCGATTGCCACCGAGCCGACCACCGCAAGCACGGCGATCGTGGTGTACTGACGTCGCATGAATGCGACCGCGCCTTCAAAGATCGTGCCGGCAACCTCTTGCATCGCCTTTGTGCCGCGATCACGTCCGAGGACGTCGTTCGCGAGCCAGAGGGCGAAGAGGATGGCGACGATGCCTGCTGGGAGAATTAAACTCTGCAGCAGCGTCGTGGTGATTTCCATATGTTTGAACACTCCTCCGATGCGTCCAGATCCGTCGCGTGGCCGCGGTGCGTGCACCGCGCTTCGGGTCGGGCGTCTGTCGGGCTACGGACCGCATCTGCGACCCGACTGGGATGGGCACCCAGTAGCGCGATGGTAGGGCTCCCTCCCGATGTGGGTCAACCGTGGCGGATCAGGTCTCAGCAGCCCCCTCGCAGCGCACCCCTATACTCCCCAGATGCGGAAGCGCCACCTCCTGATTGAGATCGCTCAGACCGTCGCGCTCACAGTGGTCGCCTTCTACCTCCTGCAGACCTTCATCGCCCAGCCCTTCCGCGTGGAGCAGGGCTCAATGCGGATCACCTTTGAGCCTGGGGAGTATGTACTCGTTGATAAGCTCTCCCCGCGCCTCACCGGCTTCCACCGAGGGGACGTGGTGATCTTTCTTCCACCAGAAAGTTGGCCCTCCAGTAGCGACAACACCCCCTATATCAAGCGCGTGATTGGCCTCCCTGGCGAAACGGTGACGATTGGCGCTGACGGGGTGCGCATCAACGGCTCGCTCCTCACTGAGGGCTACGTCTACCTTGACGACGGCAGCAACATCGAAGAGCCACAGAGCTGGAGACTCGCCGCAGATGAGCTGCTCGTCTTTGGTGATCACCGCTCGAACTCATCCGACTCGCGCGCCTACGGGCCGATCCCAATAAGCGCTGTCGTTGGTCGCGCCGTGGTGCGCTACTACCCAATTGATCGGATGTCGCTGATCACGCCACCCCCTTATAGCATCGCGGTGCCGTGAGCCCGCTCTCGCTTGAACTGCCGCTCGCGCTCGTTGCAGCTCTCAGTGGAGCGCTCGCAGTAACCAGTGCCCGCCGAGCCGCGTGGATTGCGCTGGCACTCATGGCCACCGCCGCCGCACTTCTTGAGTTCCGTCCATCCGATTCACTCTCCCCCGCCCTGCTTTTGCGACTGACGGCGATCTTCGGCGCAACGCTCTATGCGCTCCCTCCTGGGTTGCTTGCGTGGCGCGCGCTCGCCCACGACCTACAGCCACGCCGCCTCCTCGCAACGCTGACTGAACATCCGGTCGTTGCCGTGAGCGCTGCAGCCGGGCTGGTCCTTGGTGCGATCCCGCTGGCGCTGCCGATTGAGGGGAGCTCCGTGCTCCTGCGTGGTGCAGGAGTTGCGCTCCTCTTGATTGGACTGCCGCCACTGCTCACCAGTCGCTACGTAGAGGCAACGGCGCGCGCAGCGGTGGTGACACTCTCAGGTGCGCTCCTCCTGCGCGCCTCCATCCTCGGAGCGCTCGACCTCTTCAGCTCCATTGCAATAGCGGCTGGCTTCGTCGCGCTGCTCCTGATTGGCGCCACGGTTGCTGGGCAGCTCACCAAGGCGGAGGAGCAATGAGCGATGTGCTGACGCTGCAGGCGCTGAGCGCGATCCGCGCACTCTCCCCGCTCCTCTTTGCGTTGCTTAGCCTTCTCGTGATCCCCCTCGTGAAGTCAGATCTTTTTGGCAAGAAGAGCGATGCGCACGTGCGAGGAGGGAGTGCAGCGGTACTCCTCCTCTTAGCAAGTAGCGTTGCCGCACTGCTCGCTGGAAGCGGATATGCCTCAACGCTGAACGTGGGACTTATCACCGTTGATCCGAGTGAGCCAGGCCGTCTCCTTGTCACACTCGGCGGGGCGGTCTTCGCCCTCATCGTTGCCGTGGGTCAGGGTCGTCGTGCCGGCGCAATGGGACAGGTTGCCCTCTTCGGTCTCGCGCTCATCGATCTTGCGCTTGCAATCCCGATCGGCCTCGCCCCGATCGTGATCCTCCTTGTCGGGAGCGCCTCACTCTCCGCGCTTGCAGCGGGAAACAGGGAGGATGCGCAGCGTGCACGTGCAGTCTTTCGTGACCTACGAACGGTTGGAGTGCTACTCACCGTCATCGTAGTGGCGGAACTACTTCGATCAGCCATCCCGCTCTCAGCAACGGACCCCGCATACGCAACCACCTCATCGCTCACCGCAGGGGTTGCGCTAACGCTCTCCCTCGTCCTCCTTGGGATGATTGGCGCCTTCCCCTTCCACCACAGATTGGTGCGGATCTTTGAGTCGCTTCCGATCGTTGGATCGCTGATGGTTGGCGTCTGGATCCCCGCCGCACTCAGTCTCATCATCTTCAACGAACTCTCGCTCCTCTCCTCCTCGGTAAGTGAGCCGATCGGCGGCGCGGTGGTCGCCGCACTCTTCATCACAGGTACGGTGACGCTTCTTTTCGGTGGTGTCTCCGCGCTGCTCCATGACGACGTTGGCGAGGTCCTTGGATTCCTTGCGGTGGGAAACGCAGGCTGGCTCGCACTCGGCGCAGCGGCAATCATCCTGCACCCATCAGCGGTCGGCCCGCTCCTGGTCGCCCTCCCTGGTGCGCTCGTGATCTCACTCTTCGGTCTCTGGCGCATCTCCATCCGACGCCACTACGAACTGACGTCGCTCCAGGAGCTGAGTGGCTGGGCGCGGCGCACCCGAGCGCTTGGCGTTGTGCTGATCTGTGCGGCTGTCTCCCAGACTGCCGTTCCTGTACGTGAGTTTTTCTCCGGTGGGTTTGATATTGCAGGGCAGAGTGGAAGCCTCTTGATCACAGTTGGTGCCCTGCTTGGCGCCGGAACGCTCGCTGCGGCGGCGATTCGACTCCTCCTCGTTGGCCTAGCGCAAGAGAGCCAAGATGTTCACCGAACTCGAAAAGGAAAGGTCCTAAGTCCAGCGGCGATCTGGCTGGTGGCTGGAACGATCCTGATCTCTGGTGTCGCTGCAGGCTTCATCAACATTGAAGCGGCCGCATCAGGTCTGCTGCGTCCAGACCCAGTGGAGAGCGTCCCGCAAAACTCAACGCCGTAACGTCACGCCGCGCAGCGGCGGAGAGACCGGGCGGAGCTACTCCTCGTCGGAGAGGATCCAGTCGTCTACGCCGCGGCTGTAGTCGACAAGCTCGGCGGGTGTGAACCAGAGCGCGATCTCTGCAACCGCAGTCTCTGGTGCATCTGACGCATGAATAAGGTTCTTCGCCGTCTCAAGGCCGAAGTCACCACGGATCGTTCCTGGCGCCGCCTCGTGTGGCTTCGTTGCGCCAACCATGGAGCGGACAA
>CALMIH010000121.1 GCA_937864085.1 uncultured Chloroflexota bacterium | reverse complement strand
CGTCTGGCTCATGTGTATGCAACCAGTACATGCACCTATCGCCAACACCGATGTTTGGTGGTACTTGCGCGGTGACACCGCTCGGGAGGATCACCGTCAACTGTGCATGAATATGGTACGCCGCATCGTGGCCACCAGCGTCACATGAGACGGCACTAACGGTCTCTCCAAACCCTGCAACAGGGTCTGCGTTTGGAATGCCGTACTTATCCGCTCCACCGCAACTAGCGGCGAGCAGGGCGGCGGCAACGGCAACGGAGAGCTTCTTCATGTCCCAATAATAGCAAAGGGGGGCGAAGCACTTCTAGCGTTCGTAGGCCACGCTCACGCCGGCCACCCACTGGACGCCAACCCCGCCGCCTCCGCTATCAGCAGGGCGTGATCAAAACCCCGTTCATGCACACGGCCTTGGTCTGTTGGGATCGGGACGAGCGTTGCCTGGTACGGCGCGGTGCGCGTGACATACGCGATTGCAGGGCCCAGCGCCAAACCGAGTTCTCGTGCCAAACCTGGGACACCCCCGTACTTCGTGGTGCGAATCGCCGCCCCGAGGCCCCCCTCATACGGACCAAGCGCAGCAGCGGCGCGCAGGCCAGTTGCGGGGACCAGCTCTGGTCGCGTGGGAATCCACTGATCGCGACACGCAGGGCAGAGGAGGGCCCCCTCACAGTCACAGATGCCGCAGCGCGGCGGCGCGAGGAGTTCGATCACAGGGGCGAGCGCGCTCAGCACGAGGCGCTGCACGTTCGGGCTGATCATCCACATCGCGGCAGCGTGCTGCACGGCACGTACGGCGGATGTAGCGCCTACGATATAAGAATGCCGATCCCAGCTCGCACCATCGCTATCTCCGCGACCCCGCTTGCTGGGGTGAGCACTGCTGAGTGGGAGCGACTCTTGGCGGCAAACCCCACCGCAACCGCCTTCTCGGATCGCGCGGTACACGCCGCCTGGTGGAGCGCACATAGCGACACGGCGGAGGATGTCAGCCTTGCAGCGCGAGACGCGGCGAGTAACGAGCTGCTCGGCTACCTTCCACTGATGAAGCGACCAGACGGCGTGGTCTATTCAGGTGCAACGTTTCACATTGATTACGCCACCGTGCTACTCGCGCAAACATCATCCGAAAAAGAAGATGACGTTGCAGCGGCACTTGCAGGGGCGCTTATTGACACCAACGCACCGCTCAACCTGTTGCGACTACGAAACGAAGACGCCACGCACGCGCGCATGATCAGCGCCATCAAACGCGCTGCTCAAGCAAACCACAGAACCGCAACGTTCGGTATTGAAGAGCCAGCGCCGTTCATTGATCTTGTTGGAATCAGCACGTTTGACGAACATCTTGAACGCCTCGACAAGAAAGAGCGTCACGAGATTCGGCGCAAGCTGCGCCGCGCGGAAGTGGCTGGCGTGCAGATTAGCGAGAGCAAGGATCTCAACGCAGATCTTCCAGAATTCATTCGGCTGCACCGCGCGCGCTGGGGTGAGGGCGGCCTCTTCACTGCAACAGATAAGGGAGCGTCAGAGGAGCGCTTCATGCGTGAGATCTTTTCAACCGCACCGGCAGGGATGATCACACTCCTCCTTGCGCGGAACGAAGAGTTCGGCACGTTTGCGGCGGGACTGTTCCTGCGAGATGCGAACGCTCTACGCTACTGGAATGCTGGTGGTGATATTTCAGCGCGCGCACTCTCACCCGGCGTCTT
>CALMIH010000120.1 GCA_937864085.1 uncultured Chloroflexota bacterium | reverse complement strand
ATCTTTGAGCCGCGCTATCGGCTGATGGTGAAGCGCTGCATGGAGTCGCGCACCCCGTTTGGCGTGATTAACATCAGTGCCGGTCAGCTCGCCACGATTGGCACGATTGCCGACATTCGTGAAGCAACGCGCTACGTGGACGGTCGCTGGGATCTCGTCACTCTCGGCACGACGCGCTTCCGTGTCATTCGGCTTGATCGCGACGCGCCGTACCTCCGCGCGGAGATTGCACTCCTTGATGAGCCAGAGGGGGGGCCGTCGAGTGAACTGCTCAGCGCTGCTGAGCGTGTCTCCGCCGGTTTTGTTGGCTACCTTGACCTTCTCCGTGGCGCTGATGAGCATGACCATGGCGATGAGGATGCCGATGACGAGAGCGGCGACGGCGAAGAGGACGAAGAGCTACTAAGCGACGAGGTAACGGTGGAGGCGATTGACGAAGCACTTGCCGAAGAGGAGGGGCTACGACTCTCGCAGGAGGTGGTGAGTGAGATTGAGCGACTGATGCTCGCTTCGAGTGCTGCCAGCGCTTCGCTCCGTGACGCTGATGTTGAACAAGTTGAAGTGGTGCAGATGGATGATGACGAGTCAATTGAAGATGAAGAGATTGATGAAGATGGCGAACTACTCGCCACCGCTATCACGCGCCTCTCTGGTACTGATGACCCTGTTGGCCTCTCGCATATTGTTGGCGGCGTGGTCCAACTCTCCAGCGCGCAACGACAAGAGCTCCTTGAGGCGCCTGATGCACTGACGCGGCTGCGCATCCTTGATCAGCACCTTCAACGTGAGCAGCTCCTCCTCTCAGAGGGGGTTCGACCGTGGACCGCGGATCCGCGCGCGATTCGCAACCGTCGCAACTAGGTAACGCAATGAAACGCTGGTCGAACCTTGCGCAGCGGATTGAGGTTGCAACGCGTACCTCAGAGAAGTCGCATCTTCTTGCCAGTGCGCTCAAGAGCGCAGATGACATTGACCTCCAGATCGCCTGTCGGTTAATGGCGAGTCGCGGTGTGCTGAGCGGCAGCGAGATCTCCTGGGGGACGATTGCAAAGGCGGTAGAGGAGGTTGCGGGGGCGCCAGCAGGGTCGCTCGCGAAGCTGTTGGATGAACGCGGCGATCTCGGTCGCGCCGTTGAGGACCTGATGGAGTCAGAGCGGCCACTCGCTGGGCCAGCGCTTGAGGAGGTGGAGCGGAGCGCCCAGATTCAGCGCGCGGCGCTCGCAGAGGCGACCGGATCTGGAGAGACGGCACATGTGGACACTGCGCCAAAGTTGCGCACCCTTCCGGATATCTTCGCGGCGATCGGTGCCGCGAGCGGGCAGCGTCGGCATGATCTCCTCGTTCAGCTGCTCTACGGTTGCTCGCCAGCGGCGGGGAAGTTTGTGGTTCGTGCGCTCGCAGGCGATCTACGCATCGGCCTGCGCGACGGGCTCCTTGAGGCGGCGATCGCCA
>CALMIH010000119.1 GCA_937864085.1 uncultured Chloroflexota bacterium | reverse complement strand
AGGTGAATGTCAACGTAGCCTGGGACGATCAGCCCAGTGACACGCCTGGCGCGTGCTGCGAGCGCGGTGCCGTTTCGTGCACGCGCAACGGAGACAATCTTGCCAACACCTGTGGGGTCAATACCGATGATCGCGTCGTCAATAATCTTTCCGTTGATCAGCGCCGCGCCACGAATGCCGCGCGCTGCCACCGAAGAACTTGACATTAGCCCTCTCCTCGCAGGCCAGCGATACGGTCGGAGTAGCGCGCAAAGTAGCGCGCGTTCCAGTCGTCGCCACCCGGTGCGTTAGACGACTTCCAGATCGGCGTCTCCACGCCCGCTTCGTCGAGTCGTGCGAGGAGTCGTTCAAGGAAGAGGTACCAAGCGGCGGTGAAGAGCATCGTGCTCGCCGCAAGTGCGCTGCTCCCATCCGGGCGCGGCAGCAGTGCGTCGCCGCGCGGCACGCCCGTATCAATGACGATGCTCGCAACTTCGGCGAGCGTCTTCCCTGACGGGTGACGGCTTGTCAGTCCGCTGGAGTGCGGCAGGCTGACAAACGCGCCAACAACGGCGCCCGCCTCTGCGCCAGCAGTTGCCGTCTCCACTGGTGCGCCATTAATTCCAGACTGGCTCACCACAATGAGGAGTTCGCCTGGCTTGATCCCCGCCTCGTTCACCGCAGCGCGGCCGCGCGCAGGGTCGCGCTCAAGTTGCGTTGCCTGTGGTGCTCCAGTTGGCGGAAGGGTGGCGGGATCCCAGAGCGGGTTCATGGCGGCGAGTCCGCCAGCACGATGAAACGCCTCAAGCGGAATGATCGCCGAGTGACCGGTCCCGCCAACGTGAATGATGCCGCCAGCGGTAATGGCGCCGCAGCCAGCGATCGCGAGCGACTCAATCGCCGCTCCCTGGGTTGCCTCGAGTTGATCAAGGAGCGTGCGGACCCCCGCTAGCCAGACGCTCGTGCCTCGTTCACTCATGGGTGCAGCCTAGCGCGCAGGCCCCCCACGTGGCCGTCCTGTTCGCCTCGCTGGGATTTAGCTCGTTGCGCCGAGGAGCGCCGTCTCGCCAGAAGCCGCCGCGTAGGCATCCACAGGGAGGCAGGCACAAACCACATTGCGATCGCCATGGACGTTGTCAATGCGGCGCACTGGCGGCCAGTACTTCCGCGCCTTCACCCATGGGAGCGGGAAGGCACCCTGCTCGCGGGAATACGGACGCGCCCAGTCGCTTCGCAACAGGTCGCTCGCCGTGTGCGGCGCGTTGCGTAACGCGCTCTGCTCTACTGGCGTCTTCCCCGCGGAGATGTCGCGGATCTCAGCGCGAATCTCACGGAGCGCATCAACATAGCGATCGAGCTCTGCTTTTGATTCTGATTCGGTTGGCTCAAGCATCAGCGTTCCAGCGACCGGCCAACTCATGGTTGGCGCGTGGAATCCAAAGTCCATCAGTCGCTTCGCAATATCTTCTACGGTGACGCCACCCTCTTCAGTGATCGCGCGCACATCTAAGATGCACTCGTGTGCCACCGTTCCAGTGCGACCGGTGTAAAGAATTGGGAAGTCGCTGCGAAGTCGCGCCGCCATATAGTTGGCGTTGAGGATGGCAATCTCTGTTGCCGAACGAATCCCCTCTGCACCGAGTGCCGCAATGTACGCC
>CALMIH010000118.1 GCA_937864085.1 uncultured Chloroflexota bacterium | reverse complement strand
TAGGAAAAACCTTCAGGATTACATCGAAAGTATTTCGCAGCGCCCACGTATGTGTAAATGGCCCGAAGTAGGTTATTCCAGGGCGCTTTGATTTACGCGTAATGAAGATTCGCGGGTACTCATCGTTATTAGTAATCGCTAAATATGGATACGATTTGTCATCGCGAAACTGCACGTTGTACTGGGGTGCGTACTGTTTAATCCAAGAAAACTCTAACTGCAAAGCCTCAACTTCAGTGTCAACGATCGTCCAATCGACCCGAACTCCCTGATGCACCATTCGATATGTCTTTTCAGGCAGATTGCCCTGAAAGTAATTACTTAATCGATTCTTTAAATTAACTGCCTTGCCTACGTAAATTACGACATCACTTGCATCATAGAAACGATAAACCCCAGGAAGTTGTGGGATGTCGCTGGGACGATACGATGCCGGATCTGCCATCTCTCTACTTCTTAACTGCTACTTTTCGATTTGTTGCAAGCATAGGTGCTAGATATTGACCGGTATAACTGGCCTTAACCTTGGCGACATCTTCGGGAGTACCTTCGGCAACGACTAATCCCCCGCGGAAACCACCCTCTGGCCCCATATCGATTACCCAGTCTGAGCATTTGATGACATCCAAGTTGTGCTCGATAACCACAACGGTGTTTCCAGTATCAACTAAGCGGTTGAGGACAATAAGTAGTTTGCTTACATCTTCAAAGTGAAGACCAGTGGTTGGCTCATCCAGTACATAGATCGTCCTTCCTGTCGAGCGGCGCTGAAGCTCGGTTGCCAGTTTGACTCGCTGTGCCTCACCCCCTGAAAGTGTTGGCGCCGATTGTCCTAAACGCACATATCCAAGACCTACATCGTTGAGCGTTCTTAAAAACCTAGCAATAGTAGGAACTGATTCAAAGAATGCATATGCCTCTTCTATCGGCATATTCAAAACATCGGCGATAGTTTTGTTCTTATAGTGAACCTCTAGCGTCTCACGGTTATATCGTGCGCCATGACAAACTTCGCATGGGACATAAACATCTGGCAAAAAGTTCATCTCAATTGTGATGGTGCCATCGCCTGAACAGTTCTCACAGCGTCCGCCTTTAACGTTAAAGGAGAAACGTCCCTGCTGATAGCCACGAATCTTGGCCTCTGACGTCTCGGCGAATAACGCACGTACCTTGTCGAACACGCCTGTGTAGGTAGCAGGATTAGAGCGAGGTGTGCGACCAATAGGTGATTGATCAACGTGAACAACCTTGTCGAGTAAATCAATACCTGAAACTGTGCGATGCCGCCCAGGAACTAGTCGTGCTCCATTGAGCTTATTAGCAAGGGTCGTATACAAAATGTCATTGACTAGAGTTGATTTTCCTGAACCGCTCACACCGGTGACTGAAACAAATACACCTAATGGGACTTCCACATCAATATTCTGAAGATTGTTCTCTTTCGCACCCTTAACGACCAGTTGACGCTTTGGATCGACTTTGCGTCGCTTAGTAGGTATGACAATAGATTTACGGCCAGAGAGATAGGCACCTGTTATTGATTCCTTGGAAGCAATCAGATCGTCATAGCTACCTGAAACAACAACATTTCCACCATGTTCACCGGCACCTGGGCCAATGTCCACGATCCAGTCGGCGGTGCGGATGGTCTCTTCATCGTGCTCCACAACGAGTACGGTGTTTCCAAGGTCGCGGAGGCGCAGCAGCGTGGCGATCAGGCGCGCGTTATCGCGCTGGTGCAAACCGATGGATGGTTCATCAAGGATGTAGAGCACGCCAACAAGGCGCGAGCCGATCTGTGTGGCGAGGCGGATGCGCTGCGCCTCACCGCCAGAGAGCGTCGTGGCGGTGCGATCAACGGTGAGGTAATCAAGCCCAACGTCCACCAAGAAGCCGGCGCGTTCGGCGATCTCCTTGACGATCGCCTTTGCGATCGTTCGCTCGCGCTCGCCGAGGAGTGGCGTGAGGGCGTTGATCCAGGTGGTGAGCTCGCCGATCGGCATCGCCGCAACCTCGGCGATGTTCTTCTCGGCAACGCGCACGGCGAGCATCTCGGGCTTGAGACGACGCCCCTTACACTCGGGGCAGGGGCGACTGACCATGTAGCGCTCAATCTCCACGCGCACCAGCTCGGAGTCCGTCTCGCGGTGGCGGCGCTCAAGGTTCGCGATGATCCCCTCAAATGCCGCCTTGTAGGTGTTGCGATAGCTGGCGTTCTCATAGGTGACGGTGAAGCGATCCTCGCGCTCGGCGTTGAGGAGATACTCCTGTGCCGCAGCGGGGAGTTCACCGATCGGCGTCTTCGGGTTCCACTTCTTCGCCTTCATCGCGGCGGTCACCACCTTCAGGTACCAGCTCCCCTCTGGCGAGCGCGACCACGGAACGAGTCCACCCTCAAGGACCGACTTCTCTGGATCGATCACGCGCTCAGCATCAACCTCAAGTCGGAAGCCGAGGCCGGTGCACTCTGGACAGGCGCCGTGCGGCGAGTTGAAGCTGAAGGAGCGGGGCTCAAGGTCATCCATCACCGTGCCGTCGTATGGACAGCCGAGCTTCTCGCTGAAGAGTCGCTCCTCAAAGGTCGGCTTCGACCCCTCCGCAGCGGCGGACGAGATGATGACGAGCCCTTCACCGAGTTTCAGCGCCGTCTCCACTGAATCGGAGAGGCGGCTGCGATCCTCTGGTGGGAGCGGCTTCCCCTTCTCGTCGACCGGTCGGCGCACAACGAAGCGGTCGACCACCACCTCAATGCTGTGCCGCTTCTTCTTATCAAGCTTCGGCGCATCGTCAAGGTCGTAGAGTGTCCCATTCACGCGCACGCGACTGAAGCCCGCCTTACGTGCGGCATGGAAGAAGGTCTCCCCCTCACCCTTACGGTCGCGGAGGACGGGGCCGAGGACGAGGAGGCGCGTCCCGTCGGGGAGCTGCAGGATCTCGTCAACGATGTGATCAAGCGAAACGCGACTGATCGGGCGATCGCACTTCGGACAGTGCGGAGTGCCGGCGCGCGCATAGAGGAGTCGCAGGTGGTCCCAGATCTCGGTGATCGTTCCCACAGTGGAGCGTGGATTGCGCGATGAGCCCTTCTGATCAATCGAGATCGCCGGCGAGAGACCGTCGATCAGGTCAACGTCGGGCTTCTCCATCTGGCCGAGAAACTGGCGCGCATATGCGGAGAGACTCTCAACATAGCGCCGCTGCCCTTCGGCGTAGATCGTGTCGAAGGCGAGACTCGACTTGCCGGAGCCTGAGATGCCAGTGACAACCACGAGCCGATCGCGCGGGATCTCAAGATCGATCTCCTTCAGGTTGTGTTCACGCGCCCCCCGAATGACGATCTTCTCTTGCACCATCTCAGCCCCTCCTGCGCGGACGCTCGCCACGACGCTTGATCACGTTCGGGGTCACGCTTGGATCCCATGTGTGTCGCCGTGAGAGTACCGAATCGGTGCCGCTTGGCGATTCAGGGGTCGATGCAACCTCATCAGACTCCTCATGCTCATCACGAAGTCCAGGGAGCCAATCGGCTGCGGTGTCAAGCTCTGGGGCGACGATCGTGCGCGACGCGCCGCTCGCCACACGCCGCGGCATCAGATCGCGGCCACGCGGCTCCGCTGCGGCACTCGCCGCACGCTCTGCCAGACGACCGATCTTCGCCGCTGCATCCTCTTCAAGAACACCGCTGCGAAGGCTGCGAAGCTCATCACGAATTGATGCGGCACGCTCAAACTCCAACGCCTTGGCAGCGATGCGCATCTGCGCCTCAAGCTGCTTCACCATCTTCTCAATCTCACTGCGCCCGATCTCACTCAGCGCGCCACCCTTGCCGCCCGCATACGAGTCGGCCTTCTCGGCAACGCTCCGAAGGCGATCGTTTAGGTCGCGAATCGGCTTGCTAATCGTGGTCGCCGTAATCCCGTGCTTCACGTTCCAGCGCTCCTGGATCCCGCGGCGGCGATCCGTCTCAGAGATCGCCACACGCATCGATTCAGTCATCTTGTCGGCGTAGAAGATCACCTCGCCACCAGTGTTTCGTGCCGCGCGACCGACCGTCTGGATGAGCGCCCAAGCGCTGCGAAGGAAGCCCTCTTTATCCGCATCAAGGATTGCGACGAGTGTCACCTCTGGGAGGTCGATTCCCTCGCGCAGCAGGTTGATCCCCACGATCACGTCGAAGACGCCGAGACGGAGGTCGCGCAGGATCTCGATCCGCTCGAGTGTGTCAATTTCGCTGTGGAGATAGCGGACACGGATCCCCGCCTCCTCCAGGTACGAGGCGAGCTCCTCCGCCATCCGCTTCGTCAGGGTTGTGATGATCACACGCTCACGTCGCTTGATGCGCTCCTGGACACGAGCCATCAGATCGTCAATCTGCCCCGTTGTCGGGATCACCGTGATCTTCGGATCCACCACACCGGTCGGCCGGATGAGCTGCTCAACGACGCGATCCTTCTTCGTCATCTCGTAGTTCCCCGGCGTCGCGGAGACATAGATCACCTGTCGCACGCTCGCCTCAAACTCTTCAAAGGTGAGCGGGCGATTATCAAGCGCGCTCGGCAGACGGAAGCCGAAGTCGACAAGGATCTCCTTCCGCGATCGGTCGTTCTTATACATCCCCACCACCTGCGGGATGCTCATATGGCTCTCGTCAACCACGAGGAGCCAATCCGCGGGGAAGTAGTCGAGAAGCGTCCACGGGCGCGACCCTGGCTCACGACGCGAGAGGTGGCGCGAATAATTCTCAATGCCGGAGCAGTAACCCACCTCGCGCATCATCTCCAAGTCAAAGGTGGTGCGCTGCCTCAGCCGTGCCGCCTCGAGGATCTTCCCGGAGGCTTCAAGTTCACCGCAGCGTGACTCCATCTCCTTCTCAATGTCGCGCGTCGCTTCTGCAAGCTTCTCGGTTGGCGTCACATAGTGGGTTGCCGGGTAGATCACCATCTCGTTCCGCTCGGCCAAGATCTCGCCTGTCAGCGGATCAACTTCAGAGATGCGCTCAACCTCGTCGCCGAAGAACTCCACGCGAAGGATCGTCTCCTCGCCGGCAGGTTGCACCTCAATGGTGTCCCCTCGGACACGGAACTTAGCGCGACCGAGCGTGGCGTCGTTGCGTTGATACTGAAGGTCAACGAGGTGGCGCAGGATCGCATCACGGCGGTACTTCCCCGCCTTGCGCACGCGCAAGATCGTCGCGCCATAGTCCACCGGTGCGCCAAGGCCGTAGATACAGCTCACCGAGGCAACGATGATCGTGTCGCGTCGCTCAAAGAGCGCCTTCGTCGCCGCGTGTCGCAACTGGTCAATCTCGTCGTTGCGGCTGGAGTCCTTCTCGATGTAGGTGTCAGAGCGCGGAAGATACGCCTCTGGCTGGTAGTAGTCGAAGTAGGAGACGAAGTACTCAACCGCGTTCTCTGGAAAGAACTCCTTTAGCTCGGCATAGAGCTGCGCCGCAAGCGTCTTGTTGTGTGCAAGGACGAGCGTCGGACGCTGCACCTGCTGGATGACGTTGGCGATCGTGAAGGTCTTCCCCGTCCCTGTTGCGCCGAGGAGGACCTGATGATGCAGTCCCTTCTGGACGCCATCAACAAGTTCGACGATCGCCTTCGGCTGATCACCGGTCGGCTGGAAGTCGGAGTGCAGCTTGAAGGCCGCACCGAGTGCGGGGGTGTGGTCAGGTGGCTGGATCGGGGTGCGGTTCATCCGTTGAGCATAGAAGGCGAAGCGCCCGACCCGCCGCGGCGGCGACCTCCTGAACGGAGCCGCGTGCGCTTACCTCCACGCCCCCTGCGGCGAGAAGCGCTTCGGTCAGCCCGTGTTGGGCGGCGTC
>CALMIH010000117.1 GCA_937864085.1 uncultured Chloroflexota bacterium | reverse complement strand
TCGCGTTGGGCCCCTCAAGGACGAGGGCGACCACTGGCCCAGAGGTGATGAACTGCACGAGACCAGCGAAGAAGGGACGCGCGGAGTGGACGGCGTAGTGCGTCTCGGCGAGCTGCTTGCTCACCGGCATCAACTTCATCGCGGCGATCTTCAGCCCGCGGTCTTCGAAGCGCGAAAGGATGCGCCCAGCAAGAAGGCGCTGAACGCCGTCTGGCTTGATCAGAACGAGGGTGCGCTGTGAGGTCATGGTCAGAGCCTAGCGGATCGGCGCGCAGGTGGCCTGACGGCGGATGGGTCAAGGTCGCCACGCCGTACGGCGCGGCGCACCGCAGCGAGCGTGCTGCGCGGCGCGGAGAGGCCGACGCGTAGGCTGCCACCTCGCAC
Source organism: uncultured Chloroflexota bacterium (assembly GCA_937864085.1). Classification (GTDB taxonomy): domain Bacteria; phylum Chloroflexota; class Limnocylindria; order Limnocylindrales; family Limnocylindraceae; genus Limnocylindrus. The sequence continues at coordinate 910 of CALMIH010000117.1, read as the reverse complement.
AAGGTTGCGTGCCACACGGAGCAGATCGGCGGGGTGCACACGCTCAATCTCCGCCAAGAGTTCGCCGAGCTCTTGCGGCACCCTACGAAGCACGCGCTGGCTGGCATGCCACTCCGCAAGGCCGCGCGGGTCATCGGCGGCGCGCTCGAGCCGCCCTGCAAGATACGCCCGCGCCCGTTCAATCTCTGCCGCGCTCGGCGCCTCACGCGCCAGGCGACGGAGCGCCTCCGTCACAAGCTGCAGCGCCTCCGTGACGCGACCAGGATCTGCGCCGCCAGAGATCACCAGCGCGCCAGCGTCTCTATAGTCAATCGCGCTCGCGCCAATGTCGTAGACCAGACCGCGCTCTTCACGCACCTCTAAGAAGAGGCGGCTCGCCGAACCGTCGCCAAGAATTGTGGCGAGCATCTCAAGTGCTGGGGCGTCTGGATCTTCGCGGCGAAGCGCCGGTAGCCCCACCGAGAACTGCGCCTGCTCGCCGTCGCGCACCTTCGCAACAATCCCGTCCTCTCCGCGACCACGGGGCTTCACTGTGCCACGCGAAAGTGCCGCCGCACGCTGCCCACTACCTCGTGGTGCCGTCGCAAGCGCCGCGCGCGCGATCGCGTTTGCCTCCGCAGCGCTCAGATCGCCAGCGATCGCAAGCGCAGTTGTCTGCGGGTGATACTCGCGTGTATGAAAGGCGTGCACCGGCCCATGCTTCAGCCTGCGAATCTCAGGGATCGTCCCGGCAATCTCGCGGCCAAACGCATGATCGCCGAAGAGGGCACTGTCAAGTGCAGTAGATGCCTGCTCACTTGGATCGTCCGCATAGGAACGAATCTCTTCGATCACGATCTCGCGCTCAATCTTCAGGTGCTCTGGGAGTAAGAGTGGCGCAAGCGCAACGGCGCCGATCAGTTGCGCAGCC
>CALMIH010000116.1 GCA_937864085.1 uncultured Chloroflexota bacterium | reverse complement strand
CTGCTCGGACCCTGAGGGTTGAGGCGACGATGAAGAGCGTCGCCGCCTCCATCTCACTACAAATAGCGCCACCGGCCATCCACGCCTTCCAGCGCCTGGCGAGGTCGTCTGCAATCGGCATGCGCTCAGGATTGTGCTGACCGTAAAACGAATCTTTTGATTGGGCCACCCCCGCGTGCCAGGGGAAGCCGCTCGCCACCGCCGCCTCACGCAGTGCGAGCGTCACCTCAAGATCCGCAACAGCCGGGAATTCAATGGGGAGATAATGCTTGCTCGTCCCCTCATCGCGAATTGCGCCGGTGATCACGCCAATCGATCCTGGCTTGATGTGGTGTTGCATTGAGCCGGAGGTGCCGACGCGAATGAAGATATCAACGCCGATGTCCTTAAGTTCCTCCACAGCAATCGCGGTGGATGGGCATCCGATGCCAGTCGATGTGCAGGCGACAGGAACGCCGTCTAGTTCGCCGATCCAGGTGGTGTATTCACGGTTCTGTGCGATGAACTTTGGGTTATCAAAGCGACGTGCAATCACCTCAACACGTCCTGGATCACCAGGAAGTAGCACGTAGCGACCGACATCGCCCTTCTTTAGCCCGATATGGTGCTTTCGGCCATCCGCTTCCGACATTGCCACTAGTTGCCACCCTTTCCAATGTATTTGGCGGCAAGCGCCGCAGCCTCTGTTCGACTGAGGTAACTGCTCTGCGTGCCCGGGTGCTCCACGCTCGCAGATGCACAGATGACTGAGAGTTGAGCGGAGTACTCTGGCGTGAGTCCGCTGGCTAGCCCAAAGGCGAACGCGCCGAGGAAGGCATCGCCCGCCCCGGTCGTATCCACCACCACAGCCTCAGGTGCAGGCACACGCACGAGCGGCGCACCAGGGAGCGCGATAACCGCCCCTTCTGACCCGAGTGTCACGACCAGGTTCACCTCACACTTTTCTGCTGCTGCGCGAATGCGACGCTCCGCGCCATCGCCGCGCGGTACGCCACCAAAGAGTGCGGCGAATTCGGTCTCATTGGGGGCGAGCCATTCAGTAACGGCGAGTAGCTCAGGGTTTAGTTTCGCGGCAGGGGCAGGGTTGAGCAGCGTGGTGATCTGAGCTGCGCGTGCGGCACGAAAGGCGGCGAGCGTCACGTGCTGTGGCACTTCGAATTGCCCTACAACAATCGTTGGCTTGAATTCAGCAACCGCCGCTGCGGCCACGGCCGGATCAGTGCTGTTGTTCGCGCCCGGGATGATGATGATCCGATTCTTCCCCTGCCCATCAACCCAGATCGGCGCAACGCCACTGTTCTCGTCAACGGTGCGCATCCAGGTGACATCAATACCTTCCTTCGCAAAGTTCTCCAGGTGTGCTGCGCCATAACTGTCACTCCCCACCGCATTTACCATGGCGACTGGGACGCCAAAGCGCGCCGCCATCACCGCCTGGTTCGCACCCTTCCCACCGAATCCCATCTGAAAACGTTCGCCAACAATCGTCTCGCCAACCTCAGGGAGCCGCTTGGCGTAAGTAATAAGGTCCATCATGGTGCTACCGACAACGAGGACTCGAGCACTACTCATCAGAACTCCCCTCAAACCGTGATTCGGGAGCGGAACGCTCCGCTGACTGGATCAATCGACACCAGTCTAGCGGCGGCACCAACTGCGATGCGGCCAAGCTCCGGAGTGCGCAGTAGATCTGCCGGCGTCTTCGTCCCCGCCGTTACGGCGGCCGCAAGGGGGATGCCCGTGCCAATAAGATTCGCCACGCCAACATCAATAAGCGAGACGGCGCCAACAAGGGTCCCGTCTCTCAGCGTTGCATGTGCACCGTGTACGCGGGCG
>CALMIH010000115.1 GCA_937864085.1 uncultured Chloroflexota bacterium | reverse complement strand
CCAAAGCAGCGACTCTGGGACGACTTATGTGGTGCGGAAGAACGACTCCCTCTATAAGATCGCCTGTGCGCTCCCGATCGGCTGCGAAGGTTACAAGGCGATCGCCGAACTGAATGGGATCGCCGGGCCTGACTACGTCATCAAGCGCGGGCAGGTGCTGAAGCTCCCCTGAGACTGGCGCGCGGAGCCTGTGTTAGGCTCCCTCAACGCGATCGCGTGGTCACCCCACATGCTCTGCATTCGTGGTGTCATCGCATGAGCGCGAATACTTTTTGAAGGAGAACCAATACACGTGACTGAAGATCAGGAGAACGCGTCCCTTAATGGAGCAACTTCCACCGAAGGTGGTGAGGCTCCCGTACGAAAGGCGAAAGCCCCAGCGAAGCCAAAGAGCGTCAAGGTGAAGGCCCCAGAGGTCGCCGGCGACGCGGCAGTATCCGCCAGCAGCGCTCCATCTAGCGCAGCGGTCGATGCCCCTACATACACTGCGCCTGTAGCCCCAGTGTGGAGTGGCCCTGAGCCAACCACCATGGAAGAGCTGCTTGCGATCGCTGGTGCGCCGATCAAGAACCTCAAGTCGGGAGATGTGCTGGACGGCGTTGTCGTTCGCGTTGACCCAGACGAAGTGCTCGTTGATATCGGCGGCAAGAGCGAAGGTGTTGTCTCAAGCCGCGAGCTTCACGGTCGAAACGGCGAAGAGGGTCCAACCCTCAACGTTGGCGACACGGTGCTTGTCTATGTGATGCAGCCGGAGTCGGAAGACGGACACGTTGTCCTCTCCATCCGCCGCGCCGGCCTGGAGCGCAAGTGGCGCACCATGCAGGAGCAGTTGGACTCGGGCACCATCATTGAGGCCGCCGTCATTGATCACAACAAGGGTGGACTCATCGTTGATTGTGGCATTCGCGGATTTGTGCCGATCAGCCAGATCGTTGACTTCCCGCGCCGTCCGCCTGGAGATGCACCGCGCGACGCGATCCAGGAGATCGCCGAGAAGCTGCAGCCGTACGTTGGCCGCAAGCTGCGCATGAAGATCCTTGAGGTGAACCGCAAGGGGAATCGCCTGATCCTCTCCGAGAAGGTTGCGCACTATGAGGAGCGACGCGAGAAGCGTGACGAGCTCTTCAGCAACCTCACGGTCGGCCAGAAGGTGAGTGGCAGCGTGCGCTCGATTGCGCCGTTCGGCCTCTTCATCGACCTTGGCGGGATTGACGGCCTTATTCATAAGAGCGAGATCAGCTTGGCGAAGGTTGCGAACCCTGAGGCCGATTACAAGGTGGGCGACATGATCGACGCCGAAGTGATCGACATCAATACGGAGCGCGGCCGCATCAGCCTCTCCGTCCGCAAGCTGCAGCCAGACCCATGGCATGCCGCCATTTCGGACATCAAGATCGGCGACTTTGTGGATGGCACCATCACGAAGTTGGTGAACTTCGGCGCCTTCGTGCGCGTGCGCGACGGCCTCGAGGGGCTCATCCATATCAGTGAACTCTCCAACAATCGCGTCCTCCACCCGGGCGACGTGGTGAAGGACGAGCAGACGCTCAAGTTGAAGGTGATCAGCCTCGACTCTGAGCGACACCGACTCGGCCTCAGCCTGAAGCAGGCAGAGGAGACGCCAGTTCGCGAAACCCCAGCGGAGCAGCCGAAGAAGGAGACGCGACGTGCGCGTCCTGAGCGCGGCTTCTCCATGGAGGGGTCGGTCCAGGAGCCAGAGGGTGGGCTCGATCTCACGCTCGCGGCGGCCTTTGCCGGCATTCGCGACAAGATGGTGGAGTCGGGTGACGCTGCTGACGGCGATGAGGAGTCGGCCGGTGGCGACGGTGAGTCCAAGCGCAAGCGCGCACCGAAGAAGGAGGCCGAAGAGTCTCCAGCTGCGGTGATCGATGCTGCGCTTGAGGAGAGCCTGGCCCCCGAGACGGCTCCTGCACCGACCGCCGAGCCGGTTACCGAACTGGGCGGAGAGGCCTAAGGGTCGCTCCGTGCTGGCGCTTCGGCGCCGCACCGCGCTCAGGTCGCGAACGGGGGCAGTGGTAGACTGATACTCCGCGGAGTACCGTTGCGACCGCAGCGTCGGCGCGGAGATCGGAGGAGCGCATGGCCACGGCTGACCGCTTCGATCGCTTTACGGACCGTGCCAGGAAGGTGCTGACGCTCGCTCAGGACGAGGCACAGCGCTTCAACCACAACTACATCGGCACGGAGCACCTCCTCCTCGGACTCGTCCGTGAGGGTGAAGGTGTCGCCGCCAAGGTCCTTGAGAACCTCAACGTTGAGCTCGTCAAGGTGCGCCAGGCGGTGGAGTTCATCATCGGGCGTGGTGAGCGACCAGTGCTCGGCGAGATCGGCCTCACCCCGCGCGCCAAGAAGGTGATCGAGCTCGCCATTGATGAGGCGCGCCGACTCGGACACAACTACATCGGCACCGAACACCTCCTCCTTGGGCTCGTCCGTGAGGAGGGCGGGATCGCCTCTGGCGTCCTTGAGTCGCTCGGCGTCAGCCTAGATAAGGTGCGACACGAGGTGGTGCGTGTCCTCAGCCAGTCGTCCGCGCCGGCAACGGCCCAGACGGAGCGTCGTGGCTCAGCAACCAAGACGCCAACGCTTGACGCGCTCGGCATTGACCTCACCGAGGCGGCTCGCGCCGGACGCCTTGATCCGGTGATCGGCCGCGAGCGCGAGATTGAGCGCGTGATCCAAATTCTCGCGCGTCGCACGAAGAACAACCCGGCGCTGATCGGAGAGCCCGGCGTTGGGAAGACCGCGATTGCCGAAGGCCTCGCCCAGCGCATCGTCAAGGGCGATGTCCCTGCACCACTCCTCGATAAGCGCGTCGTCACGCTGGACATGGGTTCGCTCGTTGCTGGAACAAAGTATCGCGGCGAGTTTGAAGAGCGACTGAAGAAGGTGCTTGAAGAGCTGCGCGCCTCGCGCGACGCCATTCTCTTTGTTGATGAGTTGCACACGTTGGTTGGCGCTGGCGCCGCTGAGGGTGCAATTGACGCGGCGAACATCTTGAAGCCGCCGCTTGCGCGCGGCGAGATCCAGTGCATCGGCGCCACCACGCTCGATGAGTATCGGAAGCACATCGAGAAGGACCCGGCACTTGAGCGGCGCTTTGCGCAGGTCATCATTGCCGAGCCATCCCAAGAGGAGACGATTGAGATCCTGAAGGGGCTCCGCCCACGATACGAGGCGCATCACAAGGTGCACATCACCGATGAGGCGCTGCGCGCCGCGGTTGATCTCTCCGTGCGCTACATCAGCGATCGTCAGCTCCCTGATAAGGCGATTGACGTCATTGATGAGGCCTCAAGTCGCGTCATGTTGCGCCACGCATCGCCGCCGCCAGAGTTGCGCGCTGCGCGCCGCGAGGCGGATGCACTTGAGCGCGATCAGCAAGATGCCGCCGCTGCAGGCGCGTTTGATCGCGCCGGTTCGCTACGCAGCCAACTCGATGGGCTCAAGGGGAGGATCTCGGAACTTGATCGCGCCTGGCGCGCGAGCCTGACTGGTGCCACTGCGCCAAGTGCTGAACTGACCGCCCCAGCTCCCGCGATGGCGGCTGCGAGCGGAGCTCCTGCCGCGAGCGCTGACTCTGCGGTGGTCGCTGACGCTACGGTGAGTGGTGACCCTACGGCGGCTGCCCTTCCAGCGCCAATCATTGATGCCGCATCGCGGACACTTGGGGGCTCCGCTAACGCAACGCGCAGTACTCCAACTGCCGCGCCAGCGGTGAGCGGCGCCGTTACCGCCGAAGGTCCAAATCTGCAGCCAGCGAATCGAGCTGATGATCGCCCTGCTGTCACCGATGAAGAGGTCGCCGCAGTGGTTGCGATGTGGACCGGCATCCCAGTGATGCGCCTCGCCGAAGCCGAGACGGCGCGCCTCCTGAAGATGGAGGAGTCGCTCGGCGGCCGCGTGGTCGGCCAAGAGCAGGCGATCGGCATGCTCAGCCGCGCAGTGCGTCGCGCGCGCGCTGGCCTCAAGGATCCGAAGCGTCCGATCGGCAGTTTCCTCTTCCTCGGCCCAACCGGCGTGGGGAAGACGGAGCTCGCCAAGGCGCTCGCTGAGTTCATGTTCGGCACTGAGGACGCGCTGATCAAGATCGACATGAGCGAGTTCATGGAGCGCCACAACACGAGTCGACTCGTTGGCGCACCTCCCGGCTACGTTGGATTTGATGACGGCGGCCAGCTGACCGAGGCGATTCGACGCCGTCCGTACGCCGTGGTGCTGCTCGACGAGATCGAGAAGGCGCACAGCGAGGTCTTCAACATCCTGCTGCAGATTCTTGAGGATGGTCAGCTCACGGACGCCAAGGGTCGACGCGTGGACTTCCGCAACGTGATCCTGATCATGACCTCCAACCTTGGTGCGCGACAGATCCAGACGCCGTCGTCGCTCGGCTTCCGCGCGCGCGGCGATGGGGTTGATTCGCGCGCAGAAGAGGAGTACGGCCTGATCAGCGCAAAGGTTGACGAAGAGTTGAAGAAGGCCTTCCGTCCAGAATTCTTGAATCGTGTGGATGCGAGCATCGTCTTCCGGCCGCTCAGCCAGGAGGAGATGCGACGCATCGTTGACCTCTTGGTGAAGCGCATCATCTCGCAGCTGCGCGACCAGGGGCATGCGCTCACGATTACGGACGCGGCGAAGGATCATCTGATCAAGGTTGGATACGACGTGACGTATGGCGCGCGACCGCTGCGCCGTGCGATCCAGACGCTCGTTGAGGATCCGCTCGCCGAGCGACTCTTGCGCGGCGAGGATTCAGTTGACGCAGCCTATGTTGTTGATCTCGTTGGCGATGCACTTGCCGTCATGCTGCACGAAGAGGGGGGCGCCTTCTCCTCCGCCGTGCCGGCTGAGCCGGTCGGCGCCGCAGACTGAGTCGGGGCGGCGCCCCGATGGCGAAGAGTAAGAGCGTCTGGCTCTGTCAGCGCTGCGCCTTTGAGGCGCCGGCATTTGAGAACCCCTGCCGCAACTGCAACGAGTGGAACTCACTCGTTGAGACAATCAAAGAGCGACCGAGCGCAAGTGCGCGCGTGCGCGCCGCAAGTAGCACCTCAACCTCGGGGCCAGCTCGACCGCAGGCGCTGAAGCTCGCTGGCGCGGATCGCGCGCCACGTCTTCCACTCGGCGTTCCAGAACTTGACCGCGTTCTCGGTGGCGGCGCCGTTCCTGGGTCGGTCGTCTTGCTCGGCGG
>CALMIH010000114.1 GCA_937864085.1 uncultured Chloroflexota bacterium | reverse complement strand
CTCCTTCGTGGCACGCCGCTTGTAGCGGGGCTGATCCTGATCTTCGTCCTGGCGCTCCTACCGAGCCCCTGGTCACTCCCCGTCAATTCTGGAGCTTCAACGCTGCTGCGTGGGCGCCTCGCCACGGTGCCAACCGCTCCGGTTAGCGGCTACTCCAGCAGCGTCACAGTTGAGCTACTTGAGGGCCCAGCGCAGGGGGAGAGCGTCGTTGCAGCGATCGATCAAAGCGAAGAGGTGCCAGGCTCCATCCCGTACGCAAAAGGGGATGAGGTCTTGCTGGTGGATCTTGGCGGCGAGTCCGATGGGGCGAAGTATGCCGTTGCAGATCGATCGCGAGGCGGTGGCATCGTGCTGCTGGCGATCGCGCTTGCTCTCCTCGTGGTTCTCGTTGCGGGCCTGCGCGGCGCACGCGCCCTCCTTGCACTCTGCGTTGCTGGCCTGCTGATCATTCGATTCGGCCTCCCCGCGTTGCTATCAGGAGCCTCTCCGCTCTTAGTCGCAGGAGGGATCGCGCTCACCGTTGGAACGAGCACCACACTTGTGACCGAAGGCTTCAGTCGCAGATCAACCGCAGCAATTCTTGGAATCGGCGCCAGCCTGATCGCCGTTGGCGGCCTCTCAGTGCTCCTTGACAGGCTCCTCGCCTTCACGCCGTTCGCTGGTGATCCTGAGCTGCTGAATCTGCTGCCGCTTCTAGGAGCCGGCGTTGACCTGCGGGGGATCGGCCTCGCGGCGGCGCTGATTGGCACGATGGGGATTATTGACGATGTGGCAGCAACGCAGGTAGCGGCGGTAGACGAACTTCGACAGAGTGCACGTCGAGCGTCAAACCGTGAAATCGGACTGCGCGCACTGCGAGTTGGCCGAGCGCACATTGCGGCGGTGATCAACACGCTGCCGCTCGCATACTTTGCCGCAGCACTCCCGCTCGTTGTGTACACGATGATTGCACCAGGAGAGATCCTTACGCGCATCAGCAGCGAATCTATTGCGGTAGAGATTGTGCGGGCAGCTGTAGGGACTGCGGGGGTGCTTCTCGTGATGCCGCTCAGCACGGCGGCGGCGATCCTGGTTGGAGTTGGCGAAGAGCGCTAGTTAGACGGCGTGTTCGGCGAGCCAGCGCTCAGCGTCGAGCGCGGCGCGGCAGCCATCGCCGGCGGCGGTGACCGCCTGGCGGTAGCGGTGGTCGTGCACGTCACCTGCAATAAAGACGCCGTCAATTGCGGATGCGGAGCTGTGCTCCTTCACCTGGAGGTAACCGGCGGCATCGACTGGTAGCGCGCCACCGAGCAGTTCGGTGTTCGGCTTATGCCCGATCGCCACAAAGAGGCCGCCAACGGCGAGCTGTTCTGTTGTGCCGCTCACGGTGTCCTTCAACTTCAGCGCCTCGGTCTTCTTCTCGCCGACCACCTCAACGACTTCGCGATTGAAGTGGATCTGGATCTTCTCGTGCGCCTGTGCACGCGCCACCATGATCTTGCTGCCGCGGAAGGTGTCGCGTCGGACGAGGAGGTGCACCTTGGTGGCGAAGCGCGTCAGGAAGAGCGCCTCTTCAAGTGCGGTGTCGCCGCCACCGACCACCGCCACCTCTTCACCTTTGAAGAAGAAGCCGTCGCAGGTGGCGCACGAGCTGACGCCGCGTCCGCGCAGTCGCGTCTCGGATTCAAGGCCGAGCCAGATCGCAGATGCGCCCGTTGCAATTACCACCGCGTCGGCGGTGAACTCGCGGCCTGCGCTCCATGCGCGGAAGGGTCTCTTTGAGAGGTCAACGCGTTCAACGTCTTGGTTGACGATCACCGTGCCGAACCGCTCCGCCTGCGCGATCATCTTCGCCATCAGGTCTGGTCCGTTGATCCCCTCCGGGAATCCGGGAAAGTTCTCAACCTCACTGGTGAGCATTAGCTGTCCGCCAGGTTCGTAGCCTGCGATCAGCGTTGGCTCCAACTGCGCGCGTGCCGCGTAGATGGCGGCGGTAAGCCCAGCGGGACCCGAGCCGAGGATCATGAGCTTGGAGTGCGAAGCGGTGGCGGCGACCTTCGCTGCAGGGGCTGTGGCGGGTGTGGCGGCTGGCTCGCTTGAGCCAAAGTCGATCGTGAAGCCCTTCTCTGTCATGCCCTCATTGTAGGCGCTTGCTGCGCGGGGCGATCTGCAAACGGGGCGATCAGCGGAAGAGATCCCAGTCGGGGGGCATCAGGCTCTCACGGACGCTCCCGGTCTCCGTGGGGGCTGGCTTCGCGCCGCGGATGAAGGCGAGTGGGCGCCTGGCACTCTTGCCGAGCGCAAGCTCCGCCGCCGCGGCGATCTGATCGGCGACGGCGCGCACGGTGGCCGCCATCACGCGACCATCTGCGTCTGGCTGACCGCGCAGATCCTCTAGTGCTGCGATCCCGGCAAGGCCGATCGCAACGTCGGTGATGCCGAGTCGCCAGGGGCGACCGAAGGAGTCGGTGATGATCACACCTGGCGCAACGCCAGTGCGCGCGGCGATGGCGGCGCGAATCCGCGTTGCCGAGGCGTCTGGATCGCGTGGGAGGAGGGTGACGATCTCGCCACTGCGCGGACCAACGTTGCTCGCGTCAACGCCAGAGTTCGCCAAGACGAAGCCGTGTGCCGTCTCGGTGATGATCACGCCGCGATCCATGCGCACCACACGCACCGCCTCCTGCAGCACCACCTCCACCTGTCGCGCGTCGCGCTTCCCCCTTTCGGCGTACGCAACCGCCTCTGGCCGAGGGGTGATGCTGGCGAGATCAACGATTGCCCCCTCCGCCTTGGAGACGATCTTCTGCGTGACGCTGATGACGTCATCGGCGCGGAGTGGCCCCAGGGATCGCTCGCTGATGAAGCGCTGCACCGACTCAGCGATGAGCTCTGGCAGGTTGTCGTTCGGCAGAATTTCGCCGAGCCCGTCAATTGGAAGTGCGATCAAGCCATCCTGGTGAGCAGCAGTGCTGTGGTTCACCCCTGCAGCGCTGACGGCGTGCAAATCTTCTGGCGTATCAAGGTCTGCGGCGAGTGGCGAGTTGAGCTGCTGCACGCTGCTGCTGATCAGTGAAAGCTCGCGCAGGTGCAGCGCCGCGCTCCCTTCGCCGTAGTGGAGACCCATCTTTGTTGGTAGCGGTGTGATCAGCGCTGCGGTGCCGCCATCCAGCGCTGGGAGGATCCCGCTCGCCGCGCCGCTCGTGCGCCACGCCTGCGTCAGCTCATCAATTGCGCTCGCTGACACATGCGCCAGATCTACAGGGACGATCAGCGCGGTTGATGCGCCGCTCGTGGTGGCGTGGTCGAGTCCGAGTCGGATCGCCTCGTTGAGCGGCACGCCATGATCGTCAATTGCTTCAGCGCCGGCCGCTCGGGCAAGTTCGCGTGCCAACGGATCTGGCGAGACAAGGATCGTGCGTCCGATACTGCGTGCGTTGCGAAGTGCGGCGAGGGTGCGGACAAGGAGACGCGCCGAGAGCTCCATCCGCTCCTGCTCGCTGAGAGCGCTCTCCATGCGCCGCTTGGAGTCGGCAACGCTGCGGAAGGGGAGGATCGCCGTGATCACGCAGCGTCGCTCGCCGCCTGCAAGAGGCGCTGGGCAAGGCTGAGTCGTGG